>NZ_JBHXJK010000045.1:0-63677 GCF_042723255.1 Amycolatopsis thailandensis | reverse complement strand
TGTTCCGAGCGAGCCGCCCGGTACGAGGCCGCCTTAGCCGCGGGTGTGTGCCTTGGACGGTTAGAACCGTCCTAGCCACTCACGAGCCTTCAGCGGCGCGGCAGCACGCAGAACTCGTTGCCTTCCGGGTCGGCCATGACCACCCAGGGGTCCGGCTCGGGGTCTTCGACGATCTTGGCGCCGAGTGACACGAGTCTGGCGACCTCTTCGCGCTGCTCGAGTTCCACGGGGGCGACGTCGAGGTGCAGCCGGTTCTTGACGGACTTCTTCTCGGGAACCGGCTGGAAGAGCAGGCTCGGGACGTCCGGGCTCTTCAGCTCGACGTAGGTCACGCCGTGACTGTCCGTCCACCGTTCGGTTTCGGGGTAGCCGAGCGCTTCCTTCCAGAACGCGGCCAGTGCTTCGGCCTCACGGCAGTCGACGGTGACGGCGAGCATCCGGGTTCGCATCCCTCCACGGTGTCACGGAACGGCGAGGTTCGCCGGACGCGCTGACGGCATACTCACCGGGTGGCTTTCTTCGACATCGAGGGTTATGAACCCGTGTGGCTCTCCGGACTCAAGAGGATCCGGGGAGCGCACGGCGACCGGCTGGGCGCGTTGGTGGGCAAGCGGCTCCAGCGCGTCCACCTGACGTGGTTCGTCGAATACCGTGAATGGCTTCAGGACGCGCCCGTCGTGGTGGACTTCGGTGCCGAACGGCTGGAGATCACGCACTGGAAGTTCGACGAGGTTTCCCTGACCTGGAACACGATCGACCCGTACGGGAAGTCCGCATGGGACTGGGGCGACCCGGAGGAGCCCAGCCCGCTCGAGTGGCGGCAGGACATCTACCCCGAACTGTCCGCTTTGGAGGGGCAGGTGCTCCAGGACGTCGAACTCCTGCAATCCGTGAGCCAGGACATGGCCGGGCGCATGGTCGCTCTCGGGTTCGTCTTCCCGGGTGGCCGCTTCACCGTCTTCAACGCCATGGACGAGAACGGGATCGAGTTCACCGAGCCGGACTCGTCGTACCGGAAGCATTCCCTGGTGGGCTGAAAACGAGATGCGGCGGTCGGCGATCTTGGTGATACTTCCCCGCATGTCCCCGATCAAACTGGCCGAAGCGCTCGCACTGCGCGCCGACGCGACGAAGAAGGTGGAGGCGCTGCGTTCCCGGATCGTCGACAACGCGCGGCACCAGGAAGGCGAGGAGCCCGCGGAAGACGCCGCCGCTCTGCTCGTCGACGCCGAAACCGCGCTGGGCGAACTGGAGTCGCTGATCCAGCGGATCAACCGCACCAACGCCGCCACCCCGCTCGGGGAAGGCACGATCACCGACGCGATCGCGCGCCGCGACGTCCTCCGGCTCCGGCACGGGGTCCTCACCGCGGCCGCCGACGCCGCGGCCGGTCGCAACCAAGGCGGCTACGGTCGTCAGCTTCGTTCGGAACTCCGGTATCTCTCCGCGCTTCCGGTCGCGGAACTGCGGTCCAGCGCGGACCGGGTCGCCGGGGAGATCCGGGTGATCGACGTCGAGATCCAGCGCACCAACTGGGAGACCGATCTCCTGGACTGAACGTGGAAAGCAGGTAGCCCTCCGGGAAGCGGGCACGAGCCGAGGGCCGGCGGTACTCCGGTCCACCTCCTGGCACGTGGAGGGCAGCGTGGGGGTTCGACTCCCCGATCACGACTCAGCCCAGCACGACGCACAGGTGACGGCGCAAACGGCACAACTCACCACCATGTGCCGGTCCCGGAAGGTGAGGGCGGGTACGGGGCCTTTCCACGGTCCGCGGTCACGCATTCCCCTTGGCGGAGTGGTGTTCCCGACACATCGAGGTATGGGCGAACCTGATCGACTCTGTGCCAAGGTGAAAAGCGGAACAACCCAAGAGCCCAGGTGGTGACCCCGGATGGCACTGAAGATCGGTTACAAGGCGTCGGCCGAGCAGTTCGGCCCGCGCGACCTCGTCGAGTACTCCGTGCTCGCCGAGCAGGTCGGGCTGGACAGCGTGATGGTCAGCGACCATTTCCAGCCCTGGCGGCACCAGGGCGGGCACGCGCCGTTCTCGTTCGCCTGGATGGCGGCGGTCGGCGAGCGCACCGAGCGGGTGGTGCTCGGCACCAGCGTGCTGACGGCGACCTTCCGCTACAACCCGGCCGTGGTCGCGCAGGCGTTCGGCACCCTCGGCAGCCTGTACCCCGGTCGCGTGCTGCTCGGTGTCGGCAGCGGTGAGGCCCTCAACGAGGTCGCGGTCGCCCGGATCGAGTGGCCCGCGTTCAAGGAGCGGTTCGCGCGGCTGCGCGAGGCGATCGAACTGATGCGCAAACTGTGGTCCGAAGAGCGCGTCACGTTCGAGGGCGAGTATTACCAGACCACCGACGCCACCGTGTACGACCGCCCCGAGAGCGGCGTTCCGATCTACATCGCAGCCGGCGGCCCGGTGATGGCGAAGTACGTCGGCAAGCAGGGCGACGGTTTCATCTGCACCAGCGGCAAGGGGATGGACCTTTACACCGACAAGCTGCTTCCCGCGGTCGCGGAAGGCGCGGAGCAGGCCGGCCGGAGCACCGGCGACATCGACAAGATGATCGAGATCAAGCTTTCCTACGACCCGGATCCGGCGCAGGCGCTGGAGAACACCCGGTTCTGGGCGCCGCTCTCGCTGACGCCGGAGCAGAAGGCCGGCATCGAAGACCCGGCCGAGATGGAGAAGGCCGCGGACGCGCTGCCCATCGAGCAGGTCGCCCGCCGCTGGATCGTCACTTCGGATCCGGCCGACGCCGTCGAGCAGATCAAGCCGTACGTCGAGGCCGGCTTCAACCACCTCGTCTTCCACGGCCCCGGCCACGATCAGGAGCGGTTCCTGCGCTCGTTCTCCGAGCAGGTCGTCCCGGGTCTGCGCGAACTCGGCTGATCCGGAGCGGTGGCGGCATCCGCACGGCGGTGCCGCCACCGGTCAGGACTCGGTGACGAGCTTGGTCATCTCCTGGTCGAAGTCGAACCACTCCTGCTCGGAACCGGCGGGCACGACGTCGTAGGTGCGGTCGAGGAACTCGGCCAGCTCCTGCGCCGAGGCCTCGAGGACGGCGCAGCCGTCGGGCGCGCTGAGCGCGAAAATCACGATCGAGGTGTCGTCGGCCGGACTGATGATCACATCGCCTTCACCCGATGGGGTGAGGAGGCCGTCCGCCAGCAGGTCACGGCCGAACATCCAGCGGACCGTCCCGCCGCCCGAGTGGTAGGCCACCACGACGGCGTAGGGGTCCTCGGGGTCGTATTCGAGATCGGCCTGGACGGGGAGGGGGTCCGCACCGAAAGTGCGCAGGCCGAAGACGATCGTCCCCCGGATGAGGTCGCTTTCCTTGTCCAACGCTTCAGCCCCTTACGTTCGGTTGCTGTTGATCTTCAATCATTGATAACGCAATGTGAAGCGTTTTCGTGACCCGAGATGGCAACTTTCACACGTTCGGCTGAGAGCTGCGTCTCAGGTGCTCACGGACGGTTCGCGTCGAGCACGTGCGGTGAGCGGGCGATAAATGTGATCATTCGTGCAAAAGAAAGAGATTCCGCACGTGCATATTCCGGTGAATGGAAATAGCCAACCGTTCGGCGGAGTGAATCGATATTTCCCGCGGTTAGCATAATCGTTGCGTCGTTCATGTGTTTCCAGGAGACCGGCGTGGCTCCGTCCTGGACCTCGGCGAGCTTGATCGTTGTGGATCGGGAGAGGAGCGGCAATGGGTGTAAGAATCACCCTCGTCATTCCCAGGGAAGACCAAGCGCGTCGAGACGCGGTTTACGGCCCGCGCAGGCGGACGGTTCCGGCCACGTCCCGGTACGGCTCCGGGACCGAACCGGCTGTGCCACGAGTCCGGGGACGCCGCCGTGATTGAGCGGCTCCCGATGCGGGTCGGGCAGGCCGACATCGACCGGCTGGAGGGAGTCATCGCCGCGCTCCGGGCGCGCGACTATCGGGAAGGCGGCGGATCCTGCCGGGAGCTGCTGCGTGTGCTGGAGCCATACGGCGCGGCACTGCGCCGGGGAACGATGAGCGAGCCGATGGCGCGGCGGCTGGCGGGCGTGGTCGCGGATCTGCACAACCTCAAGGGCTGGACGGAATTCGATTCCGGGCGCCCCCTCAAGGCGGAGCGGCACTTCCGTCGCGCGCTCGAACTCGCGGCGCATTCCGGCAACGACGATCTCGTCGCCAACGTCCGCTATCGGCTCGGCCGGATGTATCTGCACCACCGTTCTCCGGTGGAGGCGCTGGAGCAGTTCGGGCACGGCCAGCTCGCGGCACGCCGGGCGGGAAGGCCGCTGTCGCAGGCGATCCTGTCGGCGAACGAGGCGTGGGCGTACGCGCTGCTCGGCGACGTCCGGCAGGCGCTGGACAAGATTTCCCTTGCCCCCGAACAGTTCGCCAGTTCGCTGGGGGACACGGTGCCGTCGTGGTCCGCCTTCTTCACGGTCAACGACCTGGCCGCGATGATCGGGACGGTGCGCACCGAGCTCGCCAGGGTCGTCGACGTCCGCCACAGCCGGGAGGCCATTCCCGCGCTCACCGAGGCCATCGACGGCTATGGTCCGGACATGGTGCGCAGCCGGTCGCTGACGATGATCTGGCTCGCGGTCGACCACGCGCTGGAGGGCGACCTGGGCCAGGCGGCCGAGGTCGGCCTCGCCGCGATGGAGATCGCGTACGGAATCCGTTCCGCGCGTACGCGGGATCGTTTGCGACCACTGTCGGAAAGCGTGCGGAAGCGGGTGGGTGATATTAATGCGCGAGATCTCCTTGATCGGATCGCGACATTTCGCGCCGCGGCCTGAGTGCCGCGGAATAGGTGGAGGAATGACCGGATCAATTCCGGCGGGCGTAGGCTCGCTGGCATGAAACGGACTTCGTTCGCGCAGTGGCCGTGCTCGATCGCGCGCACCATGGACCTGCTCGGCGACTGGTGGACGCCGCTCGTCCTGCGGGAGGCGTTCTACGGGATCCGCAGGTTCGACGAGTTCCAGCAGGAGCTCGGCATCGCGCGGAACACCCTCGCCGACCGGTTGCGCCGCCTCGTCGGCGAAGGGCTGCTGGAAAAGCGCGCCTACCAGTCCGAACCGGTCCGTTACGACTACGTGCTGACCGAGAAGGGCGCGGATTTCTACGGCGTGCTCGCCGCGATGTCCCGCTGGGGTGATCGCTGGCTCGCCGAGGAGGCCGGACCGCCGATCACGCTGCATCACGACACCTGCGGCCATGACACGCACGCCGAGGTCGTCTGCGCGCATTGCGCCGCGCCGCTCACCGCCGAGAACACGCGGGCGCGGCTCGGGGCGGGCTACCCGCCGAAGCTCGCGAACCGGCCTGACGTGGTGCGCCGCTTCGCCGCGCAGGAGGGTTTGACAAGCTAAGTCTATCTAAGCAACTATCGAGGTCACGAGCACGGGAGGCGGGACCACGATGGAGTGGACGGGCGCCAAGTACGCCGACAAACCGACGGTCGAGGTCCAGGAGTGGGTCGACGCCGATCCGGAGCGGGTCTGGGCGATCGTCTCCGACGTCCGGCTGATGCCCACGATGAGCCAGGAACTCCAGTCGGCCGAATGGTGCGACGGCGCCGGCGGCGGGGCCGCGGTCGGCAGGCGGTTCGTCGGCCGCAGCAAGCACGACGCGCTCGGTGAATGGGAGACCACGTCGCACGTCGTCGAATGCGACGAGCCGAGGGTCTTCACCTGGGCCGTGCACGATCCCGAGACACCCACCGCGCTGTGGCGCTTCACGCTGGAGCCCGAGAACGGCGGGACGAAGCTGCGGCAGTGGATGCAGCTGGGGCCGGGGCGTTCGGGCCTTTCGCTGGCCATCGACCAGATGCCGGACAAGGAGGAGAAGATCGTCTTCGTCCGGCTGCGCGAGTTCGAGAAGGCGATGACAGGGACGCTCTCGGCGATCAAGGAGCGGGCCGAGGCGGGCCGCGCGTGATGCGGACGGCGACGACGGTCGAGGCTTCGAGCGGCTGGCGGGAGACGCTGGAGTTCGTCCTGGAGGCGGAAAAGCTCGGTCTCGACGAGTGCTGGGTCGCCGAGGCGTGGGGCTCGGACGCGCCGTCCGTGCTCGGTTACCTCGCCGCGCGGACCGAGCGCGTCCGGCTCGGCTCGGGGATCATCCAGCTCGGCACACGGACCCCGGTGGCGATCGCGCAGGCCGCGCTGACGCTCTCGGAGCTGTCCGGCGGCCGGTTCGCCCTCGGGCTCGGAGCTTCCGGGCCGCAGGTGATCGAGGGGCTGCACGGCGTTTCGTTCGCCCGGCCGCTGACCCGGATGCGGGAAACGGTCGAGATCATCCGCCGCGCGTTCACGGGCGAGAAGATCTCGTTCTCCGGCAAGGAGTTCGAGATCCCGCTGCCGGGCGAGAGCAGGCCGATGCGGCTGTCGACGACGCCGAATCCGGACATCCCGATCCACCTGGCCACGCTTTCGCCGAAACTGCTGGAGCTGACCGGCGAGATCGCGGACGGCTGGCTTGGCACGAGCTTCGTCCCGGAGGGGGCACAGGCGTACTTCGCGCATCTCGACGCCGGTCTCGCGAAGGCGGGCCGATCGCGGGCGGATCTCGAAGTCTGCCAAGGCGCCGAGGTCGCTTTCGCCGGGGACGAGGACGAGCTGCGCGGGATGGTCGCGGGCCGCAAGGCCGAACTCGCGTTCAGTCTCGGCGGGATGGGCTCGGCGAAAACGAACTTCTACAACAACGCCTACAGCAGGCAAGGCTGGGCCGAGGCCGCCGCGGCGGTGCGCGAGCGCTGGCAGGCGGGCGACCGGGAAGGCGCCGCCGCGCTGGTGACCGACGAGATGGTGCTCGGCACGACGCTGATCGGCACCGAAGCGATGGTGGCCGAAAGGCTGCGCGTCTGGCGCGACGCCGGGGTCGACACCGTCCGGCTGTACCCGGCGGGGGAGACGGTCGCCGACCGGCTCACCACCCTCGGCCGCGCGCTGGACCTGGTCCGCGCTCTGGGCTGAATGCCCGCGCCGGTTGAGGTGACCGGCCGAGCGCGGCCGGTCCCGCCTGCTCCAAGCGGGTAGAACTTGTTTCACTTTTGTCGTCGCCCGGAGAACATGACCTCGCTCGATCGCCAAGCGAGGAGGACTCATGGAGCCCGAAAACCGCCTGTCCCGGCGCCAGATCCTGCGCGGCACCGCCGCGGGCGCCGGGATCGTGTTCGCCTCGGGCCTGCCGTTCGCCGGGACGGCTTCGGCCGGCGCCGCGGTGCTCGGCGAGTACGACGTCGTCGTGGTCGGAGCGGGCGCGGCGGGGATGACCGCCGCGCTGACCGCGGCCAAACGCGGGCTCAGCTGCGTCGTGCTGGAGAAGGCGGCGAAGTTCGGTGGCTCGGCCGCCCGGTCGGGGGCGGGGATCTGGATTCCGTGCAACCCGGTGCTGGCCGAAGCCGGCGTCCGCGATACCCCGGAACAGGCCGCACGGTACTTGGCCGCCGTGGTCGGCCCGACGATCCCCGCCTCGCGGCAGCAGGCGTTCCTCGCGGCCGGCCCGGCGATGCTGTCGTTCGTGATGGCCAACAGCCCACTGCGGTTCCGGTTGATGGAGGGCTACAGCGACTACTACCCGGAACTGCCCGGCGGGATGCCGGACGGCCGCTCGATCGAACCCGATCAGCTCGACGGGAACGTGCTCGGCGCCGAACTGGCCAACCTGAACCCGCCGTACCTCGCCACGCCTGCCGGGATGGTCGTCTTCAGCGCCGACTACAAGTGGCTCGCGCTGGCCGCGGTCAACCCGAAGGGCGCCGCCGTGGCCGCCGCCTGCCTCGCCCGCGGCACGCTCGCCGCCCTCGCCGGGCAGAAACCGCTCACCATGGGGCAGTCACTGGCCGCCGGGCTGCGGGCCGGGCTCCAGCGCGCCGGCGTCCCGGTGTGGCTGAACACGCCGCTGACCGATCTCGTCATCGAAAACGGGAGGGTCACCGGGGTGACCGTCGCCGCGGGCGTGGTGAAGGCCAGACGCGGCGTCATCGTCGGCTCCGGCGGATTCGAGCACAACGCCGCCATGCGGGCGGAATACCAGCGACAGCCGATCGGTACACAATGGACAGTCGGCGCCCGGTCGAACACCGGCGACGGGATCCTGGCGGGCAAGCGCGCCGGGGCGGCGCTGGACCTGATGGACGACGCCTGGTGGGGGCCGGCGATCCCGCTCCCGGGCGAGCCGTACTTCTGCCTCGCCGAGCGGACGCTGCCCGGCGGGCTGATGGTGGACGCGGCGGGCAAGCGGTTCGTCAACGAGGCGGCGCCGTACAGCGACGTCGTGCACACGATGTACGACCGGAACCCGGCTTCGCCCACCATTCCGGCGTGGCTGGTCGTCGACCAGCACTACCGCAACCGCTATCTCTTCCGCGACGTCGCGCCGCTGTTGCCGCTTCCCGACGAGTGGTACACGGCGGGCGCTGTCAAGAAGGCGTGGACCGTCGAGGCGCTCGGCTCGGCGATCGGTGTTCCGCCGCGGGCGCTGCGGGCCACGGTCAACCGGTTCAACGGCCAGGCACTGTCCGGTGTGGACAGTGATTTCCGCCGGGGCGCCAGTGCCTACGACCATTACTACACCGACCCGTACGTCCTGCCGAACTCATGCCTCGCCCCGCTCTGGGAGCCGCCGTTCTACGCGTTCAAGATCGTCCCCGGCGACCTCGGTACCAAGGGCGGGATGCGCACCGACGCGCGGGCGCGGGTCCTGCGGGCGGACGGCTCGGTCATCCCGGGCCTGTACGCGGCCGGGAACGCCAGCGCGGCGGTGATGGGCCCCAGTTACGCGGGCGCGGGGTCGACGATCGGCCCGGCGATGACCTTCGGGTACATCGCGGCGAACGACCTGGCGGAGCGCTCCCTCCGCTAAGGTGAGGCGTTCACGTGGCATCAAGGGCTGGGGGGGTCCGCCATGGTCGTCAAACGTTCCTATCACCACGGGGACCTGCGTCGTGCGCTCGTCATGGCCGCGCGGGAGGTCCTCGTCGAGCGAGGTCCCGAGGGGGTGAGCTTGCGCGGCGCGGTCGCGAGGGTCGGCGCGTCCACCGCGGCGCCGTACCGGCATTTCCGCGACAAGGACGCGTTGCTGGTGGCGGTCGCGCTGGAAGGGCACGCCGAATTGCGGGAGCGTCTGCGCGGCCGCGGCACCGGGACGATGACCGCGCTCGGACATTCCTATCTCGGCTTCGTGCTGGAGAATCCCGCGCTGTACCGGCTGATGGCGGGCGCCGGGATCGGTGACCGTACCGCGTATCCGGAACTCGCCGAGGCGCACCGGGAGACCTGTGCGCTGCTGGCCGACCGGGTGGGCGAGAGGAACGACCCCGGCGGTTTCGCCGTCACGCTGTGGTGCCTGCTCCACGGGCTTGCCACGCTCGTGATCGACGGTCACGTCGAGCGTGACAGCGCCGTCGCGGAGGTCGATCGCAGCCTCGCGTTCCTGAGGTGAAGTACATGATGGCCCCCTTCCTGTACCTGGGCGCAAGGAAGGGGGCCATCATGTACTTCGGCGGGGTCAGCCGATGGACGGGATGAAGGTGGGGAGACGGCGGACCTTCGTGTCCTGTTCGAAGGCGTAGGCGATGGCCAGCAGCGACGGTTCGCTGAACTTCCCGCCCATGATCGACAGTCCCAGCGGCAGCGGCCCGGCGTACGCCATCGGGACGGTCATGTTGGCGTAGCCCGACACCGCCGCGGGTCCGGACGAATCGATGAGCAGCGCGCCGTCACCGACGCCGAGTTGCGTCTTCCACGCGGCGTTGTTGGTCGGCGCAACGATCGCGTCCAGTTTGTTCCCGCGCAGCGTCTCGTCGAGACCCCGCCGGGCGGCGCTCGTCGCCGCTTCCCGCATCGCGCGGTAGGCCGGATCGTTCAGGTCACCGGTGGTCGCCTGCGACCGGTCCCACAGATTCTGTGTCCAGTAAGGCATTTCGACCGCCGCGTGGTCCAGGTTGTACTGGATCAGCCCGGCCAGGTCGGCGGGGTGCTTGCCGCCGGTGGACGCGAGGTAGGCGTTCAAGTCGTGCTTGAACTCGGTCCTGATCGCGGGGAACTCGTTCGCGGCGATGACGTCCAGGTAGGGGATGGTGATCTCCACCGTGGTCGCGCCGAGCTTCCGCAGTTTGCCCAAGGCCTGTTCGAACGCGGCCTTCGTCGTGTCGTCCGGGGTGTAGACCTCGCGCCAGACGCCGATCCGCTTACCGCGCAAAGCGTTGGGGCGCAGGAACTTCGTGTAGTCGTCGAGGGACTGCCGGGCGGCGTCGACGGTGATCGGGTCACGGCGGTCGGCGCCGTTGAGGGCCGCGAGCAGGATCGCGGCGTCGACCACGTTGCGCGCCATCGGGCCCGCGGTGTCCTGCTGCTTCGACACCGGAACGATCCCGCTGCGGCTGACCAGTCCGAGGCTCGGCTTGACGCCCACGATGCCGTTGGCGCCGGACGGACAGCTGATCGAACCGTCCGTTTCGGTCCCGACGGCCACAGTCGCCAGGTGTGCCGCGACGGCGACGCCCGGGCCGGACGACGAGCCGCACGGGTTGCGGTCGAGGACGTAGGGGTTGGCGGTCTGCCCCGCGAGCGGACTCCAGCCGTTCGACGAACTGGTGGACCGGTAGCTCGACCATTCCGACAGGTTGGCCTTGCCGAGGATGACCGCCCCCGCCTCGCGCAGGTTCTCGACCACGCCGGCGTCGCGGTACGGACGGGATTCCAGCAGCGCTGTCGAGCCCGCCGTGGTCGGCTGCCGGTCCGCGGTGTCGATGTTGTCCTTGAGCAGCACCGGAATGCCGTCCATCGGCCCCTTCGACCGGTGCCGGTGACGTCTCAGGTCACTGTCCGCGGCGAGCCGCAGCGCGTCCGGGTTCGTGGTGAGCACCGCGTGCAGTGTCGGATTCAGTTTGCGGATCCGCTGCAGATAGAAGGCGGTCAGTTCGACCGAGGACAGCCGCCCGGAGCGCATCGCCCGTTGCAGATCCGGGATCGTCGCCCGCTCCAGATCGATGCCCGCCACGACCACGCGGCCGGAGAAGGCCGTGGCCTGCGCCGGGACGGCTGCGGCGGCGGAGGCCACGAACGTCATGACGAGAAGAGCGATCGCGCTCCGCCATTTCGAGGAATGTCTTATCAAGGAATTCCCTCCTTGGTCGAAAGAATTCCTGCACCGTACGTGCGCCACTGTCGTCTGGAAAACGCCGAACGGGACGGGAAAACGGTGATTGAATTCCCGTTCGAGCGACTGCCCGGTAGGCGGCCGGTCACGGAAACGGCCTGATGAAAGCGATCCAAGGTGGTTTCGGCACGCGGAGCTTTCGGGCGCGGACGCTGGGTGAGACGATTTCCGGGATTCCCGTCGGAAAAATTCCGTCCGATTTCGACGGCTTGCCGGTTTTCGGGTTGTTCGGGGTTTGGTCGGGCTTCGTCGATCATCCGGCCCGTTTCGGTGGCGAGTGCTCGGCGAGCGCGGCACCGAAGGAACGCGCGGTGCCGGTCAATCCGGCGACCACCGAGACCGGGTCACGCCGGACAGGCAGGACGGCGGCGAGGGCCGCGCCGACCCGGCCGTCCGGTGTCCTGATGCCGACGGCGGCGCAGCCGAGTCCCGCCGTGATGGTCTCCGATTCGGCCGCGTAGCCGGCCGCGCGGATCTCCAGCGCGTCGGTGTCCGGTTCCACCAGTGAGGGGTGATGGGCGGCGAGCAGCCGCCCGGCGGCGGTCCCGGGCGGCAGCGGGGTCCCCGGCCACACGGGGACGTCGTCGGCGGACAGCACCGCCCCGGCCGCGACCAGGGCACGCCCCTCCCTCGGCACCACGAGCACCAGGCTCGCGCGCATCCGCGCCGAAAGCACCGGCAGCCATTCCTTGGCCAGGTCCCGTAGTTCGGGCTGCCAGAACCGCCCGAGCCGGAACACCCGCGAGCCGATTCGGTAGCCGCGGCCCGCCCGCTCGACCGCGCCGAGGTCGGCCAGCTGCTCGAGGAGCCGGTGCACGGTGGTCTTGGGCAGCCCCGTGGCCCGCACGAGCTGGGTCAGCCCGGCCTGCCCGCCGTGCTCGTCGAGTGCTTCCAGCAACCTGAACGCGCCTTCGAGCACGCCGCGTCCGCCGATGGTTTCCCGCATCGCCGCCCTTTCCCCGAAGTCAGGCCACACCGGAGAAGTAAAGTGCGCCCCCGGGTGTCCGGGATACGAACTTTCGGGCAGCCGATGGGGCGGGGTTCCGCTGAACGGCCCAGCGGCCGACGTGACCGACACCGCGTCGGAAACAACCGTGCCGGGTCCGGTGTCCGGGTGCGTTCCTGGCATGCTGGCAAGGTTCGCGCGAACACCACAGCTCCAGGGGGACGTCGATAATGGAGGAGATCCGCCGCCTCGCCGACCGGTTCGATCTCATCGAGCCCGTCGGCGGTGGCTCCATGGGCACCGTGTGGCGGGCGCGCGACGACAACCTGGAGCGCACGGTCGCGGTCAAGGAACTCCTGCTGCCGCACGGGCAAGGGGAGCAGAAGGCCGACGAGGCCAAGAATCGCGCGCTGCGCGAGGCCAGGATCGCCGCGCGGCTGGTGCATCCGCACGCCATCACCGTCTTCGGCGTGATCGACGAGCAGGACCGCCCGTGGATCATCATGGAGTACCTGCCCTCGACCAGCCTCGCGGACAAGCTGCGCGACGGGCCGATGGAGGTCGACGACGTCATCCGGCTCGCCATCCAGTTGTGCTCGGCGCTGGCCGCCGCGCACCGGGCGGGCATCGTCCACCGCGACATCAAGCCCGGGAACGTCCTCCTCGGCGACGACGACACGGTCAAGATCACCGACTTCGGGATCTCGCGGGCGATGGGCGACGTCCAGCTCACCGCGACCGGCGAGATCTCCGGGACCCCGGCGTTCCTGGCGCCCGAGGTCGCCCGCGGCGAGGACGCCACTTCCGCGTCCGACGTGTTCTCGCTGGGCGCGACGCTGTACACCGCGCTCGAAGGCGGTACGCCGTACGGCACGGCGGAGAACCCGATCGCGCTGCTGTACCGCGCGTCGAGCGGGGAGATCACCCCGCCGGTCAAGTCGGGGATCCTGACCCCGCTGCTGAACCGCCTTCTCGACGTCCGGCCGGACAGCAGGCCGACGATGACCGAGACCGAACGTGAGCTGCGGGCGCTGGCGGCGGGGGAGCCGACGACGCTCGTCGCCGAGGAGCCGCCGCCGAAGGCGCGCAAGGGGATGCTGGTCGGCGTCCTCGTCGTGTTCCTCGTGCTCGCGGCGGCGGCCGCCGCGGCCGTGGTCGTGGTGCTCAACCGCGATGACGACACTCCGGCCGGCACGCCGCCTGCGTCGCAGTCGCAGAGCGTCGCCCCGTCGCCGACGACCTCCGCCGAACCGCCGCCGCCGTCGTCCTCCCCGGCGCCTCCGTCTTCTTCGCCGCCTCCGGCCACGTCGTCGTCAGCCCCGCCGCCTCCGGCGGAGACGCCCAGCCAGGCGCTTTCGGCGTACTACGCACTCATCCCGGGGAATCTCCAGGCCGGGTTCGCGACGCTGACCGACAACTTCAAACGCACCAAGAACCAGAGCTTCGAGCGCTACTCGAACTTCTGGAAGGAGTACCGCGGGGTGGCGGTGTCGAACATCGCCGAATCCGGGAACACGGTGTCGGCGACGCTCACCTACACCAGGGCCGCGGGCGGGACCACGACGGAGAAGGCGACCTTCGTCATGGTGCAGCAGGACGGCCGCTGGCTCATCGACTCCCAGCGGTGAGGCCGAGCTTCCCGGCGAGGCGCTGAAGCCAGGCCTCGACCTCGTCGGGGGAGCGGTCGGGGAGACCGAAGATCGTTTCGGTGACCCCGGCGGCTTCCAGCCTGGCCAGGTTCTCCGGATCCGGGCGGACGCCGAGCGCCGAGATCTCCGGCTCGCCGGCGCGGCCTTCTTCGTGCCAGATCTCGCGCAGCCGCCGGGCCTTGTCCTCGATGTCCGTGTCGCCCGGGGTGGTGAGCCAGCCGTCGGCGGACTTCGCGATCCAGCGGAACGTCTTCTCCGTCCCGCCCGCGCCGACGATCACCGGGATGTGGGCCTGAGCCGGTTTCGGCCACGCCCAGCTCGCGCCGAACGAGACGAACTCGCCGGCGTAGGAGGCTTCGTCGTCCGTCCAGAGCGCGCGCATCGCTTCGAGGTACTCGCGCAGGACCGTCCGCCGTTTGTTCCCCGGGACGCCGTGATCGGCCAGTTCGTCGACGTTCCAGCCGAAGCCGACGCCGAGGGTGACCCGCCCGGCCGAGAGGTGATCGAGGCTGGCGATCGTCTTCGCCAGCGTGATCGGGTCGCTCTCGACCGGGAGGGCCACCGCCGTCGCGAGCCTGATCCGGGTGGTCACCGAGGCCGCAGTGGCCAGCGCGACCCACGGGTCCAGCGTGCGCAGGTAGCGATCGTCGGGCAGCGACGAGTCGCCGGTGCGCGGATGCGGAGCCTCCCGTTTGACCGGGATGTGCGTGTGTTCGGGTACGTGGAAGGCGTCGAAGCCCGCGGCTTCCGCCGCCCGTGCGGCGGCCGCCGGAGTGATGCCCCGGTCACTGGTGAACAGTACGATCCCGTGTCTCACAGGCGGTCACGTTATTAGAACGTGTTTCAGTTCGCAACCGTGGCACGCAGCTTGACCGGCAGCGCGTTCAGTCGCCAGGTGCCCGGGTCCGGGATCCGCACCGGGTCGTCGGCGAGTGCGAGATCGGGGAACCGGTGCAGCAGGGCGGTGAGCGCGACTTCTGTCTGCACCCTGGCCAGCGAGGCGCCGAGGCAGAAATGCGGTCCGTGGGCGAACGCCAGGTGCCAGGCGGGGCCCGCCGCGCGCCGGATGTCGAAGACGTCCGGATCCCCGAACGCCCTCGGGTCCCGGTTCGCCGCGGCGATCGCGACGGTAACCGGTTCTCCTTCCGGGATCGTGACATCGCCGATCCGGACGTCGGTCGTGGTGAGCCGGGGGACGGTCAGCAGCTGCGGGCTGCACCAGCGCATCAGTTCCTCGACCGCGCCCGGCATGAGGGCCGGGTCTTCGCGGAGCTCGGCCAGCTGCGCGGGGTGGGAGAGCAGGGCTTCGACGGCGTTGGCGATGAGAAGGCCGGGCACCTGGCCGCCGAGGACGAGCTGCCAGACCAGGGAGACCAGTTCGGTTTCGCTGAGCCTGTCGCCGTCTTCGGCCTGGATCAGGAGTAGCTGGGAGACGACGTCGTCACCCGCGTCGACCTTCCGGTTCGCGATGGCGGTGAGCGAGTCTTCGACGATTCCCGGGACCGCCGTCGCGAGTCCCGCCCCGTCGCCGGCCGCGACCATGGCGCCGTACTCGCGCCAGCGTGGACGGTCGGCTTCGGGGATGCCGACCAGCGCGCAGATCACGTCCATCGGCAACGGGCGCGCGAAGGCCGTGACCAGGTCGATCTCGTCCTGTCCGGTGAAGCCGTCGAGAAGATCGTCCACGAGCCGCTCGATCCCCGGGCGGAGCGCGACGGCCTTGCGCGGGGTGAACGCGGGGGAGACGAGGCGGCGGAGCCTGAGGTGTTCCGGGCCCTCGACCGTCTGCATGGACCGCATGTACGGCCGGCAGTGCTCGGGAATGTCCATCGGCGGGTAGCTGCCCGGGCTCAGGGCGAAGCGCGGGTCGCTCAGCATCTTCCGTGCCTCCTCGTGGCGCAAGACCGCCCACGCCGAGAACCCTGGCGCGACGAGCTTGGCGATCGGGGAGCGCTCGCGGGCCGGGCTGTAGGCGGTGAACGGATCGCGCAGGACCTCGGGGTCGGTCAGCTGGATCTCGGGAACGTCGGACAAAGCAGCTCTCCCAGTTCGAATGTTCAAAGCAGATGTTCTCATCATCTGAATGGCCAAGGTATCTTGAACCGGGTCCGAGGGCAATCGTGCGGGGTGACGGGAGGCCGATGGTCCGGCTGAGCAGGGCGGAGACGCAGGAGCGCAACCGTGCGAAGGTGCTGGCCGCCGCGCGCGACGAGTTCGCGGAGCAGGGCTTCCGGGACGCCAAGATCGACGTCATCGCCGAGCGGGCGGAGCTCACGCGCGGCGCGGTCTACTCGAACTTCCCCGGGAAACGCGCGCTGTATCTCGCCGTCCTGGCCGAACTCGCGGAACGCTCCGTCGTCGCGCCGCACGCCGAACCGGGCAAGACGCTCCAGGACGCGTTGGGCGCGTTGGCCAGGGTGAAGGTCGCGGCGCTCCCCTTGGACGACGAGCAGGCGGGTCTGACGCGCGACCTGATGCCGGAGGTGCTCGCGGACGAGCGGATCCGGCGCCCGTTCGCGCAGCTGATGAAGCTCAACGGGCTGCTGCTCGGGCTCGCGCTGGAGCGGCTCGACCCGCCGGAGCGTCCGGCCGGGGCGCCGATCCCGCGCCGGGTCCGGCTCGCGGAGAGCGTGCTGACCACGTTGCACGGCGCCGGCCAGCTGGCGGCCGCGGCGCCGGGGCTCGTCGAACCTTTCGACGTCGTGAGCGCCTGCGAGCGGCTGGCGGGGCTGGAACTGAACGACTGGTGGGCACCGCCGGTGATCGCGCCCGCCGCGCAGGCCGCCGATCGGCCGTGGTCACCACCGGAGGCCGTGGATCTGGTGCGCGCCGAACCGTTCGTGCCCGCCGACGGCGTGGTCGTCGTCCTGGGCACTCATCGGCTGGGCGCCGCGGAGGAGGCCGTCCGGGCGTCCGGTGGCGAGGTCACCGTCGTCGTGGTGACCAGCGAGCCCGACGAGCTGGCCCCCCTGACCCGGCTGGTCGTCGCGGAGGTCTGTGGTGGCCTGCGGCAGGCGTTCCCCAGGTCGTCCTGGCCGGGTGTGCGGGTGGTGTGTGACGTGACCGGGACGCTGGCGGCCGCCGCTGGGGTGCTCGCGGTCAGTGACGAGACCGAGGCGGCGACGCGGATCGAGCGGGGCCGGATCGTCGCCACGGCGGACGGGCGCGGCGCGGGGCACGCCGTCTCGGTGACGAGCGAGGTGTCCCGAGTGGATCGCCGCGGTTAGACGATGTCCGTGTGGCGGACCCGGTACACCTGAAGGCGGAGTCCGTAATACTTCTCGGTTTCCCCGACCCAGACCATCCCGAGCCGTTTCGCGGTCGCGATCGCGCGCTCGTTGGCGGGCCGCGCGACGGCGAAGAGTTCGTCCGTGTCCTGGGTGAACGCCCAGCCGAGCAGGGCGCGGGCGGCTTCGGAGGCGTACCCCTCGCCCCAGGCGTCCGGATGCAGCTGCCAGCTGATCTCCAGGTCCTCTTCGTACGGTGGCAGCAGGTGGATGCCCAGCCCGCCGACGACCGCGCCGTCCTCCTTGCGCTGGATCGCCCATCTTCCGCGCGGCGGCACGAGATTGGGCTGAGCCTGTTGCCAGGCCTGCAGTACCGAACGCATGGCCGCGGCGTCGGTCACCCGGTCCATCGCCGGGGTGAGCCAGCGGGTCACGTCGGTGGTTCCGTAGATCGCCAGTGCGGCTTCGGCGTCGTCCTCGGACCAGTCACGGACGACGAGCCTTTCGGTGGTCAAGTCCATGACAGAACGTTACGCGCATTGATGGGGTGATTGGGTGTCTGGATCATGACAACTCGGCAACCCGCGTACCTTGGCTTCATGCGCGCCGACGCCTCGACGACTCCCGAGCAGGCCTGTCCGATCGCCCCGGTGGTCGACCTCGTCTTCAGCCGCTGGACCACGCCGATCCTGTGGACGCTCAACGAATTCGGCAGGCAGCGGTTCGTCGAACTCGAGCGGCGCATCGGCTCGATCACGCCGAAGGTGCTCACCCAGCGGCTGCGGCAACTGGAACGCGACGGTCTCCTCACGCGGACCTATCACGCCGAGGTGCCGCCGCGGGTCGAGTACGAGATCAGTGAGCTGGGCCGGAGCTTGGCGCCGCTGTTCGCGACCCTCGCGGACTGGTCCGCGGAGAACCTGCCGAAGGTGGACGAGGCCCGGTCGGCCTACGACTCCGCTCCCTGAACGCCTGTCCCGCCGGCGGACAGAAGACAAGTCGTCGTGCCGGACTTCAGGTTCACGCTCGTCCGGGTGACCGCCCTTGCTCACGGGGGCATGGCCTGACCGAAAGCGTTGCGAAAGCCACTTTCGCAACAATCAACCTTGCGAAAGTGGCTTTCGCAACACCGGCTTGTCGCGGAGCCGCACGGCTGTCTCTTATAAACAACTGGGGCTCACCTATTTGTCTCCCACCTACTATACCCAAAAATACTCCCTGTCCTATTGGTTTTTCCCAACACCGGCTTCTCGCGGAGCCGCACGGGCCGCGTGCGCGTGGCGTCCACCCGATCACGTGTGTCGTCCGTCTGATCACACGTGCCGTCCGTCGGGTCACACGTGCCGTCCGCCCAGACACGCGAAAGTCCCTTTTCGGTAGGGCAAGTCGCGAGAGTCAAAGCCCGAATCGGCTGCGGATGGCCGCTTATTTGACCGATCGGTCCAGATGCGGTTAAGCTTCTCCCGTGTCCAGGGTGAAGGAATTCGACGTCGACGTGGCCTGCGAAGCCGCGCTGGAGCTGTTCTGGCGGAAGGGGTACGAGGCCACTTCGGTCAGCGACCTCGTCGCCGAACTCGGCATCGGCAAGGCGAGTCTCTACGCGACGTTCGGCACCAAGCGCGAGCTCTACCTGACCGTCTTGAACCGCTACATCGCCCGGGGTGACAAGCGGTTCATCGAGGACTTTGCCGAACCCGGGCCGGCACTCGCCGGGGTGCGGCGGCTCATCGACCGCTATCTCGCCGAAATCCTCGACGAATCGGGAAGAAAAGGCTGCTTCGTGGTCAACGCGGCCATGGAGATGATGTCGAAGGATCCCGACGTCGCCCGCCTGGTCGAGCGCAACTGGGACGCGCTCGAGATGGCCTTGCGGATGGCGTTGAGCCGGGCGAAGGCGCAAGGCGAACTCGACGACGCCGTCGATCCGGAGGCGCTGGCCCGCTTCCTGCTCACCGTCCTCCAGGGAATGCGCGTGCTGAGCAAGGGGCCGGATCCCGCGGCGCGGGCCAAAGCGACGGCGAAGCAGGCCATCGCGGTCGTCGACGCCGCTCGCAAACACTGATAATAGAACGATCGGACCAGAAAGTTGGAAACTGTGGGGAAGCGATTCAACGGCAAGGTCGTCCTGGTCACCGGCGGAGGTTCCGGGATCGGCCGTGCCACGGCGGCGGCCTTCGCACGCGAAGGCGCTCAGGTAGTCGTTTCCGGCCGGGACGGCGAGAAACTGCGTCAGACGGTGAAGGAGATCGAGGCCGACGGCGGCGCGGCCGACGCGGTGACCGCGGACGTGAGTGAAGGCTCCGAAGTCGAGCACCTCGTCACCGAAACCGTGCGGCGGCACGGCAAACTCGACATCGCGTTCAACAACGCCGGGATCCTCGGCAGTCCCGCCCCGACGGCGGATCTCGACGAAGACGGCTTCACCGCCGTCGTGCGGACGAACATCACCGGCGTCTGGCTGTCCATGAAGCACGAGATCGCGCAGATGCGGGCGGGCGGCGGGGGAGTCATCGTCAACATGTCTTCCAACATCGGCTCGCACGTGCGCCTCCCGGGAATGGCTGCGTACGCCGCTTCGAAGGCCGCCGTGGACGTGCTGACCCGGACCGCCGCCCGCGACCACATCGCCGAGGGGATCCGGATCAACGCCGTCAGCCCCGGCGCCACCGCCACCGACATGTCGTTCCGGCCCGGCGAGACCGAGGCCGACCGGGCCGAACGGCTCGGCGCGACCATCCCGCTCGGCCGGATCGGCGCGACCGAGGAGATCGCGGCGGCGGTGCTGTGGCTGGCCTCCGACGAATCCGCGTACGTCGTCGGGCACGACATCGTCCTGGACGGCGGCGCGAGCGCCTGAACCTCGGCCGCGCCGATCCTCCTGGATGTCATGAAAGGGTCTTTCAAGACGTTTTTCGTCCTGAAAGACCCTTTCATGACATCTCTCACGGGCCTCCTCAGCGGTAGGTGCGCGGCAGTTCCGGGGAATCGGTGTCGAGTGGCACCGACGCCGACCGGACAAGTCCCAATTGGACGGTCTGGCGTTTCGTCACCGCCTCCAGCGCCCAATCGGTGGCGGTGCGCAGCCGGTTTCCCGGCATGGCCAGCAGGTGGTAGCCGCGCGTGACCGCCTTGGCGGCGAGTCCGGAAAGGGGGATGTGCAAGGGATTCGCCGCGGCCTGATGGGCGCCGAGGTCGACGACGAAACCGAGATCGTGATGCCGGTAGGTGCCGTGCGAGCCGTGCCCGAGGGACGCGGCCACGTTCCGGCCGGCGAGCTTGCCCTGCCGTTCGGCGTGCTGGGCGGTCATCGGCGTGTATTCGCCGGGCCTGGTCAGATCCGGGACGGCGGCCGCGTCGCCGCACGCGTAGACGTCACGCCTGCCCGGAACGTTCAGCTGCGTCGTGACGACGAGCCTGCCCTTGGCCGTCTTCAGCCCCAGCGCCTCGACCAAGGGATCGGGCCGGACCCCGACGCACCACACCAGTGTGTGCGTCGGCACGGATTCGCCGGAGGTCAGCGTGACCCCCTTTTCACCGGCGTTGTCGATCGACGTCTTCATCAGCACCTCGACACCGCGGGCCCGCAGGACCTCGTCCGCGGTGGTGCCGAGCCGCTCGTCGAGTTCCGGCAGGACACGGTCGGCGACGTCCAGCAGCAGCCAGCGGATCTTCTGGCCGTTCAGCTCGGGATGCCGGGCAGCGAGCGCGGCGGTGAACGCCGGCCCCTGCGCGGCCACCTCGGTGCCGGTGTACCCGGCGCCGACCACGACGAACGTGCAGCGCGCGTCGCGTTCCGCGGGATCCTTCGCGGAGGCGGCGAGTTCTATCTGCCGGGTGACGTGATCCCGCAGGTAGAGTGCCTCGGGCAGCCCCCGGAAACCGTGGGCGTACTCGGGTACGCCGGGGATCGGCAGCAGCTTGTTGACGCTGCCGGCGGCGAGCACGAGACGGTCGTAACCGATCGAGTGCTCGCGGTCCTCGGGGTCGGTGTAGCTCACGCGGCGCCCGTCGAAGTCGACCGAAGTCGCGGTGCCGAGCGCCAGGCGCACCCCGCGCAAAGTGCCCGGGATGGACACCGAGATCCGCCGCGGTTCGAGGATCCCGGCGGCGACTTCGGGCAGCAGAGGGAGATAGAGGAAGTAGTCGGTCGGGTTCAGCACGACGATCTCGGTGTCTTCGCCGACCGACTTGAGCAGGGTCTTGGCGGCGTTGTAGCCCGCGAATCCGCCCCCGATGATCACTACGCGCATCGTCAATCCTTCGTGGGCCAGTCGCCGGTCGCCTTGCGGTAGCCGACCGCCCCCGCCCGCTCGGTGGCCGCTTTCACCGCGCCGAAGATCGCGCCCTGCGCGGCCGCCGCGACGATCACCTGGGTCCAGGTGAAATCCCGGTCGGTGGCGTTCGGCGCGTCTTCCTCACCGCTCACGCGTTTCCAGATCTGCTTGAACGCGATCCCGGCGAGCACGCCGCCCGCGGCACTCACGACCATGTTCAGTGGTTTGTAGAGAACCTTGTTCACGACGTGGACCTCTTTCGCAGGATCAGGCGGATCGTCACCACCAGTGCGAGCGCACCGGCGAAGATCGGGAGAGGGTTCGCACGGACGACTTCGGTGCCCTGGCGGAACTTCTGCGCCGCGGGTTCGGAAACCTTGTCGGAGATCTTGGCGCTGACTTCGTCCACTTTGGTGTCGAGGTTGTCGTTGACCCTCGACTTGACGTCCATCTTCTTGCCCAGCGCGTCGAGCGTCTCGGTGAGTTCCTCGCGGGTCACGTCACGATCGGTGCGGGCTTCCTCGGCGTTCTTGGGGAAATCGGTCATGAGCGCACTCCTTGTTTGACGGTCTCGACATCCTCACGGACGCCATCGATGGCCTCCTCGGGCACCGGCGGTGTCGCGCTCGAAACCTCCTTCTTGCCGACGATGGCCGAAAGGCCGCCGATCAGCAGGAGCGCCGCGCCGGTCACCACGGCCGCCAGCCACGCGGGCATGACCAGGGCGAGCGCCAGCACCACGGCGGCGATCAAGGTCGCCAGGCCGAAGAGCGCGAAGATCCCGGCCGCGCCGAACAAACCGGCGCCGAGACCCATCCGCTTCCCTTTGGCCTGCAGTTCGAACACGGCCAGCCGCATCTCGTCCCGGACCAGGCGTTTGACCTCGTCGCCCAGGTCGGAGACCAGTTCGCCGACCGACCTTTCCTCGGACGGCTTCCGGTGGGCTTCTTCGATCATGGAGCACCTCCTCGGAGCGTTCTGCCCGCCGTGTACCCGGAGGCGCGCGCGATCAATCACGGTGTGTTTCGCCCTTCCGGACGTCGGGTAGCCGGGGATTGCCGGCTCGAAAAGCACCCAACCGAGAAGGAGGATGCATGAGCACGATCACCGAAATGGTGGACGTCGAAGTCCCGGTGAAGACCGCGTACAACCAGTGGACCCAGTTCGAGACCTTCCCGAATTTCATGGAAGGCGTCGAGGAGATCCGTCAGATCGACGCGACCCACACCCACTGGGTGACCAAATTCGGTGGTGTGAGCCGGGAATTCGACGCGACCATCACCGAACAGCATCCCGACGAGCGTGTCGCGTGGACGTCGGATTCCGGTCCCGACCACGCGGGCGTCATCACCTTCCATCGCCTGGACGACAACACGACCCGTGTCACGGCGCAAATGGACATCGATCCGGAGGGCTTCGCCGAGAACGTCGCCGACAAGCTCGGTGTGCTCGACCGCCGGATCAAGGGCGACATGAAGCGGTTCAAGGAGTTCATCGAGAGCCGCGGTCGTGAGTCCGGCGCGTGGCGCGGCGACGTGGACCGCCCCGGCAGCTGACCCGCCGCCCGGGACCTTCCCCTGGAAAACCGCGTTTTCCAGGGGAAGGTCCCGGGTATCTCTTGGGGTGAGGTCCACAACGAAGGGAGCGTTCCGGCATGACTACCAACGCGTACGTGGCCTTCCTCGTCATCGGGGTGGCCCTGGTCATGCTCGACGGTCTGATCATCTACCAGAGTGGTAAGCGCTACCTGCGGGGTTCCTATGGTGATCCCGCCGCCGGTGCGTCCATGACGTGGCTCGTCACGGTGCTGTTCCACCTCGCCACACTGGGCGTTCTGGCGTTGCTGTCGACGATCGACATCGGGGGCAGCGACCTTCCCGGTGTGGTGGGCAGGCTGGGTGTGCTGTTGCTGGTCCTGGCCATCGCGCACGCGATCACGCTCAGCGTGCTCGCGCGGATCCGCGGCGAGCAGGAGGCCGAAGCGGTCATCAATCGCCCCAGGCAGCGTGTCGAGCCCGAACAGCAGGGCACCACGGTGACACCGGTGCCCGGCCAGGAAGGCCGCTATCCGACCGCGAGCCCGTCGATCGAGCAGCAGGCGCCGTACACGACGCCGTAGGAAGTCGAGTGCCGGCAAGAGTTTCCGGCCGGTTGATACGTGAAGGCCCCTTTCCCATCAGCTGAGGGAAAGGGGCCTTCACGCGCGTCGGGCTACTACTCGGAGAGCTTTCCCCTCAGCTGCTCCAATGTCTGGGAGAGAAGCCGCGAAACGTGCATCTGCGAGATGCCGACCCGCTCCGCGATCTGCGTCTGCGTGTACCCGCCGAAGAACCGCATCACGAGGATCGCGCGCTCCCGCTTCGGGAGTTCCCGCAGCAGCGGTTGCAGCGCCTCGTGGTTCTCCACCAAGGCCATCTCGTGGTCTTCCTCGCCGATCGTGTCGGCGAGGGAGAGGGCTTCGGTGGCGTCGTCGTGCACCGGTTTGTCGACCGACAACGTCTGGTACGCCTGGCCGGCGAGCAATCCTTCGCGCACTTCGTCGACCCCGAGCCCGAGGTACTCCGCGAGTTCGGTCGGGGTCGGCGCGCGGCCCAGCCGCTGGGACAACGCGGCCGTGCCCTGGCTGAGCGAGACGTGCATCTCCTTGAGCCGCCTCGGTACCCGGACCGACCAGCCGGTGTCCCGGAAATGCCGCCGGACCTCACCCATGACCGTGGGGACGGCGAAGGAGAGGAAATCGTGCCCGCGGCCGGGGTCGAAGCGGTCGACCGCGTTGATGAGGCCGATCCGCGCCACCTGCACCAGATCTTCGCGGGGCTCGCCCCGGCCCGAGAACCTGGTGGCGATGTGCTCGGCGAGCGGCAGCAGTTCGGTCACCAGCGTGGCCCGCACTTCCTGGCGGCGCTGGGAGTCCTCCGGCAGTGAGGCCATCTCCGCGAAGAGTGGTTCGCAGTGGGCGTAGTCGTCCGCCTGCCGGGTGAGTGTTTTGCGTTCGCCGGTCACCCGTCGCTCGTTCCCGGGGCCAGTACGAGGTCGATCGTCGTCGTACCCCCCAGTTCGCCGGGGGTCGGCTCGCACCGTGCCGCCACCGAGCCGGTCAAGGTCGTCAGGACGTGCCAGCCGAACGTCGTCTCGCTCGGCAGGAAGGGGGTGGCCGTCCTCGTGGAGATCGAGACGGCGATTCCCTCCGGCACCTCGTGAAAGACACAGCAAAGCACCGCTCCGAGTTCAGCGGGCTGGACAAGCTGGGAACAGGCCTCGTCGACGGCCATCTTCGCGTCTGAAATGGCGTCCAAACCGAAGTCCGCGCGCGCCACCACACCGTGGGTGAGCGTGCGGACGAGAGGGATCTGTTCCGCCTCGGCGGGCAGGCGAAGCTCGACCCGGTCCAACAGATCGTCCGACTGAGGCCGGGTTTGCGGGGTCAGACCGCCGCGTCCTTGTGCATCCATGACAAACCCTATCCGTCCGTGGCCATGAGGTATCCGCGGCGGTGATCCGCCGCGCGACGCGTGATCAACGGCCGAGGGCTCGCTGAAGCTCCTTTTTGGACATCTTCGACCTGCCCTCGACGCCGCGTTTCTTCGCTTCGTTGTAGAGCTGGTCCTTGGTCGGGCCGTTCGGGCCCTGGCGGTTGCCGGACCGCTTGCCGCCTCGCCTCTGCGGCGACATGTCCTGTACGGACGTCCGGCTCGCTTCGCGGGACTCGCCCGCTTGCGCGCGGTTCTTGTTGACCGTGCGCGCGGCGATCTCCTCGGCCCGGTCGGTGCTCGCCCCCCGGTCCTTCGCCGAATCCTTGATGTGTTCGTACTGCCGTTCTCGTTTGTCGCTCCAACTCTGCTGGGGCATCACGCGGCTCCTCTCTTCCCCGGGTCGGGTACCCCGTTCGATTCGCCGGATAAACGTCCGGTTGATCCCGGGAAGGGGCGGGTACGCGGAGGTCAAGACGCGAAGGAGGGTTCGATGCGCATCGGCTACACGCTCATGACCGAACAGGCCGCGCCGAAGGACCTGGTGGGATACGCCGCCGGGGCCGAGAAGGCGGGATTCGACTTCGAGGTGATGAGCGACCACTACTCGCCTTGGCTGAACGAGCAGGGCCATTCGCCGTACGCGTGGAGCGTGCTGGGAGCCGTGACCCAGAGCACCGAGCGGGTCGAGCTGATGACCTTCGTGACCTGTCCGACCATGCGGTACCACCCGGCGGTGGTGGCGCAGAAGGCGGCGACCGTCCAGGCGCTGTCGGACGGCCGGTTCACCCTCGGGCTCGGCGCGGGGGAGAACCTGAACGAGCACGTCGTCGGACGCGGCTGGCCGCCGGCGAACGTCCGCCACGAGATGCTCGCCGAAGCGGTCCAGATCATCGGCGGACTGTTCGACGGCGGGTATTTCAACTACGCGGGTGACCACTTCAGGGTGGATTCGGCGAAGCTCTGGGACCTTCCCGAGCAGCGCGTCCCGATCGCCGTCGCGGTGTCCGGCTCGCAGTCGGTGACCCGGTTCGCGCCGATCGCCGACGCGATGATCGCGGTGGAGCCGAACGCGTCACTGAGCCAGGAATGGGACGCGAGCAAGCTCGGCGGCGCGCCGTCGAGGAAGATCGCCCAGCTGCCGGTGTCCTGGGGCGAGGATCGCGACGCCGCGATCCGGCGGGCGCACGAGCAGTTCCGCTGGTTCGGTGGCGGCTGGAAGGTCAACGCCGAACTGCCGGGGCCCGCGGGGTTCGCCGGGGCCACCCAGTTCGTCAAACCCGAGGACGTCGCGGCGGCCATCCCGTGCGGACCGGACGTCGACCGGATCGTGAAGCAGGTCGGCGAATTCGAGGCGGCCGGGTTCACCGACCTCGCCCTGATCCAGATCGGCGGCGACCAGCAGGAAGCCTTCCTCCGGCTCGCCGAGGACTCGCTGCTCCCGGCGTTGCGGGGCTGAATCACACGGACGGAGTAAGGCTGTTGTGTCTCCGCACACCCGAACGGGGACACCTGTGTTCAAACCCGCGAACGCGGGTATCAGAACGACACGTTGTCCTTCACCCAAGGGGGAATGATGAGGAACGAACTCGGCTTGCACCCGGTGCCCGACCTGATGGCGGACGGTCAGGACACGCCGGAGCAGGAAGCCATTCGCCGCAAGGCGGCTCTCGCCGTGGCTTCACGGGCGACGAGCGCCGAAGACTGCGCGGCACTGCTGGACATGCTCGGCCTGCACGACGGCGGCCGCAGCTCCGAGGTGGCCTGACTCAGCGGCCGCGCGCCGTCACGAGATCCGCGACGAAGGCCCGGTAGGCCTCGTCGCGGTCCGGTGCGCGCAACACCGCCGACGGGTGCACCGTGGCGATCGCGACGGTGCCGAATTCGGCAAGGTCGATCCGCTCACCGCGGCTCCGGGTGACGCGGAAGTCGTCACCCAGCAGTGATTTGGCCGCCGTGGCGCCGAGGAAGATCAGCAGATCCGGCTGGACGGTCGCCAGTTCCGCGTGCAACCAGGGGCGGCACGCGACGATCTCGGTCTTCGACGGCGTCTGGTGGATGCGCCGCTTACCGCGTTCGTCGCGCCGGAACTTGAAATGCTTGACCGCGTTGGTGACGTAGATCTTCCGGCGGTCGAAACCCGCCTCGTCGAGCGCCCGGTCGAGCAGCCTTCCGGCGGGGCCGACGAACGGGGCGCCCGCCAGGTCCTCCTGGTCGCCGGGTTGTTCGCCGACCACCATGACCTCTGCTTCATGAGGGCCTTCGCCGAAGACGGTCTGGGTCGCGTCGCGATGGAGGTCGCAGCCGCGGCAGCCGGACGCCGCCGAACGAAGCTTGCCCAGGTCGACGGTCCGGGGAGGGGCCGCTCCAGGTGCCTTGGTCGCCATGGGGGCCGATTTCCCGGTCCGGTCCCGGGGCAAACCGGTTACGTGGCCGCCGAGCCGGGTAGCCCGGTCACCTGGCGATCACGACCGAACCTGCCATCGCTTCCGTTCAGGACACCGTCCGTGTCGCGCTCCGGGTCGTCCTGCGGCCGTCGCCCGCGACGCTGGACAATTTCCCCTGAAGTTCGCGGCCTTGACCTAGGCCGTCTCCTCGTCGACCCATTCGAGCAGGTCGCCGGGCTGGCAGCCGAGGACCCGGCACATCGCTTCCAGGGTGCTGAACCGGACGGCCTTGGCCCGGCCGTTCTTCAGCACCGCCACGTTCGCCGGGGTGAGCCCGACGAGTTCGGCGAACTCGCCGACGCTCATCTTGCGTTTGGCCAGTTCGACGTCGATGCGGACGACGATCGGCATCAGATCACCTGTTCCAGGTCGGAACGCAGCGAAGTGGCCTGACGCAGCAGCGTGCGCATCACGATCATGAGGAAGAACAGTACGGCGACGCCGATCAACGCCAAGAACAACAGCAATGGCAGGCCCGGATCGTCGGCGTTGAATCCGACGTAGAGGAACACGCCCACCAGCACCAGCCAGCCGGCGAGGATCGCCCACACGATGGCGTCCACCCATTTCAAAGACGCCTCGGTGAAGATCCGGTCGCGTTTGACCAGGGTGAGCAGCTGCCAGGTGGCGACGATCACCACCTGGACGCACAGCACCCAGAAGACGGAGACCGCCGTGGCGGGCCAGCGAAGGTAGGCCATTTCCGGATCCTGCCGCGCCAGGTGCGCGAACTGCCCGGGCAGCGACATGGTCTGGAACAGGACGAGGATCCCGAACAGCACCACGAGGAACATCCTGAGCGGCGCGACTGCCCGCTGTGCGGTGAACATGGATCGAGTCTCGCGCGTTATCTATCGAAAGTCAATCGGTAGCTATCGGGGATCGGTTCGGCTGGCCGGGTCGACCGGTTCGGTCGACCGGCTTCGCCGGCTGGCTCGGTCGACCGGCTTCGCCGGCTGGCTCGGTCGACCGGCTTCGCCGGCTGGCTCGGTCGACCGGCTTGTCGGCTGGCTCGGTCGACAGGGGACTGTCGGCGGCCGGGAGGCTCCTGCGCCGGGGTTCCGTGCGGCTCGGCACTTAAGCGGCTTTCGCGACAGGGCCACTTCGGTCGCCGGACGGTATTGGGGAAATTGCTCACCGCGTTGGTGAACGGGGTTGAATTTCCGATACGCGAAGGAATTCACCCGGCCGTAGTTCAGCCGTTGTCGCGCTCGGTGGTGTCTGCCAGGATGCTCGTGTCCCGAACCGAAGGAGCGTTCCAGTGGCTAGCCGTCTCAATCCTTATATCAGCTTCGCCGGTGACGCCCGGCAGGCCATGGAGTTCTACAAGTCGGTGTTCGGCGGAGAACTGACGCTGAACACGTTCGGCGAGTCCGGTATGGCCGGTTCGCCGGTGGAGGACCAGATCATGCACGGCCAGCTCGATTCGCCGAGCGGCTACACGATCATGGCGTCGGACACGCCGCCGGGAATGGAACACCGTCCCGGTGCGAATGTCTCGGTCAGCCTCAGCGGTGATGACGGCGAGGAATTGCGCGGATACTGGGAGAAACTCTCCGCGGAGGGCACCGTTTCGGTCCCGTTCGAAAAGCAGATGTGGGGTGACGAATTCGGGGCCTGTATCGACAGGTTCGGCATTTACTGGATGGTGAACGTCACGCAGTCCTAGGGCACTCCGGCCCTGTCCGATCCGGGTCGAAGCTCCCGACTTCCGGGGACTTGCGGCTCCGATCGCGCGAAACCTGTGATGCCACCGGTGGAACCGCCGTTCTCCTCTCGTGAGGATTCGGCGGTTCCACCGGGAGGCGAGGCTATGAACAGGATGGTCGCGGCATTGCTGGTTTCGGCGGCTGCCGTCGCGATACTTGGCGGCTGCGGGACGACGACCACCGGGACACCGGTCACCGTCGTCCGGGAGATCGTGCCGCCCTCGACGACCACCGCGGTCGTCGCGCCGCCGACCACTTCGGTGGTCGTGGTGGAGCCACCGGTGACGGTCACGCGGGCACCTTCGCTCACCTCGTGCCAGCGCCTGTTCGCCGACGGGTTCTCGTACGTGTACGCGTACAACTCCTGGGTGAACGCTGGGCGCCCGCTGAGCTGGGACGCCGACCGCGACGGGTATCCCTGCGAGCAGTCCTACGGCAACCGGAACTAGCCGCTCGCTGAAGGCCGAGGGCGACGTGCGCCCGTTCTTCTCGATCAGGTCGGCGAACCTGGGGTGGAGTCCGGTCGGAGCTCGCGCCTTCTGGGCGTCGGTGCCTGCTGCTGCGGCGGTCTGCGGCATGGCGAGGGTCGGTCGCCGGGGTGGGCTTCTCGGGGCATGCGGGGTATTTGCGTAGCTGCTGGGCTTGGGTTCCGTCTCGGTCAGGGTGTGTGACGGGGGAGGATTTCGGCCGCTGAACGTCCGGATTCTTCCCCGCTCGGCGGGGGTATCGGCGGCAGGAGTCGCCCGCGCTCCGATTCCTACAGCGTCGGCTCCCGGCGCTTGTTCCGTGGGCATGCCGAGAGGCCCGTCGCCGGTGTGGCTGGCGGGCTCCTCGGGTCATGCGGGGAGTTTCAGGCGCGGTGGAGGGTGTTGCGCCGGGATCTTCGTAGCGGATCCAGATACTGGGGCGGAATGAACTCCGGCAGTCCGTCAGCCGCCATTCGGACTTGCCAGTCACCGTGGTGGATCAGCCGGTGATGGAAGCCGCACAGCAGCACCAGATTCCGGAGATCAGTCGGGCCGCCATCTGCCCAGTGATGAATATGGTGAGCGTGACAGTTCTTCGGTTTCCGCTGACACCCCGGGAACGCACAGCCCCGATCCCGGATATTGAGCGCCCGTCTCTGACCTGGCGTCACGAACCGTCTCAGCCGTCCTACATCGAGGGGTTCCCCGGCAGCGTTCAGCACCGCGGGCAGCATCAGGCAGTCGCAGGCGGCCATGCGGGCGTCGCGGGCGGTCATGGTCCCGACGAAGTCGAGGCAGGCTTTCCCGATCCCGGTCTTCAGCTCTTCCAGGCCGATGGTCACGTGCACCAACGTCCGGTACCCGCTGGTGCCGGGCTGGTCGGGGCACGCGATCGCCAAGTCAAGGAGTTCGGCCCAGGCGTCACCTTGGCGTTCGCATTTCATGCGCAGATCAGCTTGCCCGAATTCGTCCACTGGACGCGGCTTCGCGTACGCCTCCAGTGCGGCGGCGGTGCGAGCCCCCAGCTCGTCATCCAGCAGGCCGGTCAGTTTCCAGAACCCATCCCGACGGCGTTCCAAGGTCACTTCCCGGCGCGGCTGCTTCGGTTCGGGTTCTTTGGGTTCGTTCCCGTCGGGATCCAGCCAGCCGAGGATGTCCTCGGCGGCCTTCGTCACCTGCCGGGGACCAGCGCCACGGCCCAGGTTCCCGAGGATCTTCTCCGCACTTTCCCGGTCCTCCACCGACGTGTCCGCTGGGATCTTCCCCAAGATCTCCAGGATCTGATCGATCCGCTCGTCCCCGATCATGCCCTCGGCGGCTGCCACGCCAGTGGTGGGTGCGAAGGCCGGAACTTCGGTGCCGTCCAGATTGCGGGTGGGGTTCAAGGCGATCGCCCGCTTCACCACCGACTGCGCCTCACCCCGCGACAGTCCAGCTACATCAGCGAACCACGCCGCCGTCGACCCATAGCCATACAAGTCTTTCGAACCCCGAGACTCGATCTCCGCCAGAAACTGCCCCAGAGCGGCGGAGGCGACCCGCATCAGCTGCAGGAACTGCTGCGCGCCATGCGCAAGCTCCAGCTTGCCGGCACGCCACAACTCCTGCGGGAGTTCGGGAAGGAAGGTCTCGGACACCCCTTTATAATACCCCAAATTATCGAACGTATGTTCGTAATTTTAAGTGACCGCAAAACTGCGCAGTTCCCACTGAAGAGTGAATCGACAAGCCTCGCAATTAGTCGGCTAAGAGGGCCTAACAGAACGATCTCTAGTGCGGTTTGATGCCGTGTCTAGTTGACCTTCTGTAAGAGGGCGTCCGTGGAGGACTGCGGGCACGGATCGAGCCGTTGTTGCCGCGAGCGGACTGCCGGTTCCGGCATCGGGCCCTAACTGCGAAAACCGCTAAGCCGGCCGGAACCTGACGTCGACGGAGCCGAGAGGATCCTCCGTACCGACCCCGCGCAGCCGGATCGGCGGTCCGCCCGGGTTGGTGTACAGCCGGACGCCGTCGCCGAGCAGGACCGGCGCGATGTGCAGGTCGATCTCGTCGATCAACCCCAGTTCGAGCAGTTGGCGGCCGATGTCCGGTGAGAAGACCTCCAGGTTCTTCCCGTCCGCGGCCTCCAGTCCGATCCGGACCGCTTCGGCCGGGCCGCAGTTCAGGAACGTGACCCCTTCGGTGGGCGTCGCGTCCTCGGGATGATGGGTGAGGACGAACAGTCGACCCTGCCAGGCGCCGCCGTAGATCCCGCTCGGATCGGGATAGGCGTCCCAGCCGTCGCGTCCACCGAGGACGGCGCCGGTGGTCGAGGTGTATTCCTCGATCAGGCCCGGCCGGAACGTCGTGCCGGTCATCCAGTCCATGCTGTGTCCCGGTCCGGCGACGAAGCCGTCCAGCGACATCGTGAAGTGCCAGAGCACTTTCCCGCTCGCGGTCTGTGGTTCGAACATCTCGCCTCCTGTGTGGTCGTGACGACGGGGCGATCTCATACCACCCTCGGCCCCGCCGCGCATCTCGTTGATTGTTCTGCCCGAATCAAGGGTTCCGGTCAACCAATCCCCGGGATGTAGTAGCCCGCGACGAAGCGACGGGCTGGTGGGGAGAGGGAATGAGCTCAGCGGAGGGTGTTGTCCTGGTGATCGGCTGCGGGATGCGGCCGTACCGGGAGTACCTGTTGGCGTCGGCCGGGCACCGGCATCCCTTGTGGCTTTTCAACGGGACCGAACCGACCTGGCAGGAGCGCTACATCACCGGCGGCACGGTGCTGGACCTGCAAGACCGCGACGCCGTGCTGGCCGCGGCCCGCGCGGTGAACGCGAAGACGCCGGTACTGGGCGTGGTGTCGTGGGACGAGGCGCTGATCGTCACCGCGGCGCACGTCGCGGACGAACTCGGCCTGCCGGGAGCGGGGATCTCCGCGATCGAGGGTTGCCGGGACAAGTGGCTCAACCGGCGCACGCTCACCGCGGCCGGGGTGGCGCAGCCGGACTTCGGGTTCGTGCACGACGAAGAGCAGGCGGTCCGCGTGGCCGATCGGATCGGCTACCCGGTCGTGGTCAAGCCGCGCGGGGGCGGGGCCAGCATCGGCGTCAGCTTCGCGGAAGACGCGGAGGCGGTGCGGAAGGCGTTCCGGACCGCGGAGGACGCCAGCTTCGGCGGCTCTCCCGCCTACCAGGGCGGGGCACTGGTCGAGGAGTACCTGACCGGTCCCGAGATCAGCGTGGACGGTGCCGTCGTGGACGGTGAGTACACGCCGATGTTCGTGGCGCACAAAACGGTCGGCATGCACCCGTACTTCGAGGAGCTCGGCCATCTGGTCAGCTCCGCGGACGAGCTGCTCGCCGACCCGGCGCTCCGGTCGACGCTGGCCCGCGCGCACAGCGCGATCGACTTCCGGTACGGCATCACCCACACCGAGCTCAAGCTCACCGAGCGCGGTCCGGTGATCGTGGAGATCAACGGCAGGCTCGGCGGGGACCTGATCCCGTTGCTCGCGCGGTTCGCGACCGGGATCGACCCGGGCGCGGCCGCGGTCGACATCGCGCTCGGCATGCGTCCCCACATCCCGCACGAGGCCGAGCCCCGGTGGGTCGGGGTGCGGTTCGGCTACCCGAAACAGGACTGTGTCGTCGAGTCCGTGTCCGTGCCGGGTTCCATGCGGGACAACGGGATCCTCACCGCGGACGTGCTCGTCGAACCGGGGGCGCGGATGCGGCTGCCGCCGGCGGAGTTCATCTCGCGGCACGCGTACGTGATCTGCGCGGGCAGCGACCCCGACGACTGTGAAGTGGTGCTGGACAAGGCCATGGCCCAGGTCCGGCTGACCGCGCATCCCCTGCTGCCTTCGGTGGCCGCCGGTGGCTGACCGCGCACGGGCACCGCAGAACACCTTCCAAGCACTCACAACGATGGCGGAGCAAACAATGGCGAACCGTGATGTCGAGCTTCTCGCAGTCGGAGCAGGACCGTCCAACCTGGCACTCGCCGTGGCGCTGGAGGAGCTCGCGCCCGGCCTGGCCCGCGAGTCGGTCCTGCTCGAACGCGACGAGGAGGTCTCCTGGCAGCGGGGCATGCTCCTGCCGGAGGCGCTCTCGCAGGTCTCGTTCCTCAAGGACCTGGTGACCCTGCGCAACCCGTGCAGCCGGTTCTCGTTCCTCAGCTACCTGCACGCCACCAACCGGCTCAACGAGTTCGTGAACATGGGCAGCTTCGTCCCGTACCGGGTCGAACTCGCCGACTATCTCAAGTGGACGGCCGAATCGCTGGCACTGGTGGATCTCCAGCGTGGCCGGGAATGCCTCGACATCAGTCCGGTGTGGACGGACGGTGTGCTGACCGGCTGGGACACCCGCGTCGCGGACGGCGAGATCATCCGCAGCCGGTACCTGGTGGTCGGCGCGGGCCGCGACGCGCGGATCCCCGACCAGCTCCGGACGGTGAACCAGGACCGCGTCATCCACAGCACGCAGTACCTGCCGAGGATCGCCAAGCTGCGCAAGGACCTCCCGTACCGCGTCGCGGTGATCGGCGCCGGGCAGAGCGCCGCGGAACTGTTCAGCACCGTGCAGCAGGACCTGCCCGAGTGCAAGCCGACCATGGTGATGCGCTCGATCGGCCTGAACTACTACGAGAGCAGCAAGTTCAACAACGAACTGTTCTTCCCGTCCCATGTGGACAAGTTCTTCGACGCGCGACCGGAAGCCCGCGAGCAGATGCTCAAGGAGATGCACCACACGAACTACTCCGGGCTGGCGCCGGGCACGATGGACGCGCTCTACCGGTCGATCTACCTGGACCGCCTCTCCGGCCGTTCCCGCCTGCAGATGATCACGATGAGCGACATCACCGACGCCCGCGACGAGGGCGACGAGATCGTGCTGGAGCTGACCGACCGGCGCACCGGCGAGACGCAGGAACTGCGCACCGATCTCGTCCTGCTCGGCACCGGGTTCTCCCCGGAGATGCCGAGGATGGTCCAGGAGATCGCGAAGTCGATCGGCCTCTCGGAGATCAAGGTGACCCGCGACTACCGGCTGGAGATCGACCAGCCCGCCACCGCGGCCGTCTACCTCCAGGGCGTCAACGAGGCGACGCACGGGATCGCGGACTCGCTGCTCAGCGTCCTCGCCCCGCGCGCCAACGACATCCTGCAGGACATCCTCGCCCACCGCGGTGAAACCCCCGAGGTACCGCCGCAGCCGACGCAGGACACCGACACCGTCGTCGCCACCCGCTGATCATCGAGAAGAAAGAGAACGTCATGGAGATCCGGCCGCTGGAGCGGGAAAAGATGGTCTTCGAGAACGGTGCCTACGGCCAGCGGCTCCTGCCGTGGGCGGCGCTGAACGCGCCGTTCGAGGGCGCCTGGGTCACGGTGCCGGCGCATGGCGCGACGGGTGCGCATTCCCACCACGAGTACGAGCTCTTCATCGCCGTCAGCGGCGAGGCGGTCATCGAGTCCGGGGGAGAGCGCCGTCCCTTCCGCCCCGGCGACCTCGAGTTCCACAAGCCCGGCACCGAGCACCGCATCCTCAACGACGGCGCCGAGGACTTCGAGATGTACGCGATCTGGTGGGACACCGACATGTCGGCGAAGTTCGCCGCCCGGCACGAGGAGCTGGCGTGATGGCCGACACGAGACCGGTGGTGATCATCGGCGGGCCCCCGACGTCCAACGGGGACCTGCACATCGGGCACATCGCGGGCCCGTATCTCGGCGCCGACGTGCACCGGCGGTACCTGCGCGCGGCGGGCCGCGAGGCCGTGTTCGCCTCCTGCACCGACGACAGCCAGACCTATCTCGTCACCAGCGCCGCCCGGGTCGGGCTCACCCCGCCCGAGCTGGTGGAGCAGTCGACCGAGAACATCCAGCGCACGTTCAAGGCGATGGGGGTCGAGGTCGACGGCTTCTCGCCGACCGACGACGGCTACAAGGCGCTCGTCCACGACTACGTGAAGCGCTTGTACGACAAGGGGAAGCTTCGCCTGCGCAAGGTGCGGCTGCCCTACAGCGAGAGCAAGGGCGAGTTCCTGGTCGAGGGGTTCGTCGGTGGCGGCTGCCCGACCTGCCTCGCCGACAGCCGTGGTGGTTTCTGCGAGGGCTGCGGGCATCCGATCGACTTCGACGCGCTCATCGAGCCGTATTCGGTGCTCGACCCGGCCGACGAGGTGACCTACCGCGAGACCGAGATCATGGTCTTCCCGGTCTCGGAGTACCGCGAACAGCTCCTCGCCTACTACGAGGAACGCGGTCCGTCGTGGCGACCGCACGTGCTCGGGCTGATGCGGGAGCTGCTGGCCGGGCCGTTGCCCGATTTCGCGATCACGTACCCGGTCAAGTGGGGGCTTCCGGCGCCGTTCCTCCAGACGCCGGGCCAGCGGCTCAACGCGTGGGTCGAGGGGATGCCCGCCTCGATGTACTGCACCGAGTACGCGTTGCGCCGCAACGGAAAACCGAAGGCCGGTGACGACGACGCGTGGCTCGCGGAGAACGACGCGCGGGTCGTGGTGTTCATGGGGTTCGACCCGCTGTTCACCTGGGGCGTCGTGCACGTCGCCGAGCTGATCGCCCTCGAGGGCCGGTACGTCCTCCCGGACACCCTGCTCGTGAACGAGTTCTACGAACTGGAGAACGAGAAGTTCTCCACCAGCAAGGGACACGTCGTCTGGGCCCGTGAACTCGCGGCCGAGGTGCCCCGCGACATCGCGCGGTTCCACCTCAACCTCACCGCCCCCGAGTTCGCCAGGACCAACTTCTCCCGCGCCGCGCTGGAGAAGGTCGCGGGGGAGCGGCTCGTCGCGCCGTGGAACGAACTCGCCGAGACGCTGGCCAAACTCACCGCCGAGGTCGGCGGCGAGAACGGCTCGCTCCCGGTTTCGGCCGAGGCCACGGAACGCGCGGCGGCGATGGTCTCCCGGTTCGCCCTGAACTACGAGCTCGAGGACTTCAGCCTCAGCCGGGCCGCCGACCTGATCGTGCAGCACGTCGGGCGCCTGGGCGCGGCGACGGAACGCACGCTGATGGGCAACCTCGACCAAGAGGTGCTCCGCGGCGCGCTGGGCGACCTCTTCCTCGAACTGCGGGCCTTGATCGGCTGCGCGTCGCCGATCCTGATCGACCTCGCCGCGCGTGCCGCCGAGGCCGGCGGGTTCGACCTCCGGATCGACGCGGCCGCCTTCGACGTCACGCACACCACGGCGTTCGCCGTGCCACCACTGGAATTCCCCCCGACGAGCGAGGTCTGAGACCCCATGTCACTCGACAGCACCCTCACCCCCGACGCGGTCCGGAGTTCCCGGCTCGCCGAACGCCTGCTGGTCCCGGCGGGCTTCGTCACCACGGCGGGCAACGCGTTCCAGATCACCGCCGCCGCGATCCTGGTCTTCCACGCCGAGCAGACCACCCTCGCAGTCGGCTGGCTGTTCATCGCGGTGTCGATCCCGCAGGTCGCGCTGGCGCTGCTGTTCGGCGAGCTGGTCGACAAGGTCGACCGGCGGATGTTGTGCATCGCCGCGGACCTGGTCAGCGCGATGACCGCGTTCGCCCTGCCGGTCTGGCTGTGGATCGGCGGCCCGGCGAACCTGGGTTCCTACATAGCGAACTTCATGCTCGCCTGCACCGCCGCGCTGTTCATGCCCGCGAGCAACGGCCTGATCAAGGAACGCATCCGGGACGAGCGGCTCGGGAAGTTCAACTCGCACTTCGAGATGGCGAGCAACGCCGGCATGCTGCTGGCGTCCTCGCTCGCCGGGTTCCTGGTGATCTGGTTCGGCGCCACGCCGCTGTTCGTGTTCAACTCGCTGAGCTTCATCCTCTCGGCCGTCCTGGTCTACGCGATCGGCCGCAAGCCCGCCAAGCCCCAGGTGGTCGAGGAGACCGCGGCGGCCGACCCGTCGGAGCCGGTCGAAGCCCCCGCGCATCAGCCGATCAAGCGGCTCGCGCTGTTGTACGCCAACGGGAACATCGGCCTGATGGTCGCCAACGTCATCCTGACGACGCTCATCCTGCAGACCTTCGATCAAGGCGCGTGGATGATCGGCGTGGTCGACGCGCTGGCCGGGGTCGGGTTCATCGTCGGCGCCGCCGCGTACGGCAAGGTCAGCAAGCGGTTCAAGGGCATCCATCTGGCCGTGCTCGGCACGCTCGGGAACCTGATCTGCCTCGCGATCCAGCCGCTGCACTACATCGCGCTGATGGCGGCGATCCCGTTCGCCGGGTTCTGCTTCGCCCAGGGCCGGATCGCCGCCCGCACCCTGCTGATGCGCGCGAGCCCGGAAGACCGGGTCGGCCGGATCTTCGGTGGCACTCAGGCGGTCGGCCTCGGCCTCGGTGTCGGCGCGACGGTCGGGTTGTCCGCGCTGGCGGACGCGACCACCGTGCCCTACGCCTTCTGGGGGCTGGCGATCCTGCAGGGCGCGATCGTGATCGGCACCTACTTCAGTCTGGCGAAACCGCTGTCGGCGCAGGAGAAGAAGCAGCCGGCCGAGGTTCTCGAGGCGACCGCCGCCTGAGCGCGGCCGAATTCGGAGGAAGCGAAAGTCATGACGGACAAGCGGATCAAGGGTGGCGTCGCGACCTGGGCGTGCCTGCCCGGGTTCCCGCCCGCGGTGATCTTCCCCTTCACCCCGGGTGAGCGCTTCGGCGTGCGGAGCCTCTACGAGTTCCAGATGCTCATGTACCGGCCGCTGTACTGGCTGGGCCGGGACGGCGCTCCGGAGATCGACTGGGACCTCAGCGTCGGCGAAGAGCCGGTCTGGGACGAGACCGGCCGCACCTGCACGGTCCGGATCAAGCCGTGGAAGTGGTCCAACGGCGAGACGGTCTGCGCGGACAACGTCATCTTCTGGATGAACATGCTGAAGGTGAAGGGGCCCAGGTTCGGCGCCTACTCCGAGGGCTACTTCCCGGACAACCTGGTGTCGTTCGAGAAGGTCGCGGACGACAAGGTGAGCTTCACCTTCGACAAGGCGTACTCGACGAACTGGGTGCTGCTGAACCAGCTCACCATGATCACGCCGATGCCGAAGGCGTGGGACCGCACCGCGGACGGCCCGGCCGACGCGACGCACGACATCGAGCAGGCCGAAGCGGTCTATGAGTTCCTGATGGCGGAGAACGGCGACGTCGTCGAAGAGGACAACTCGCACCGCACGCGCTGGGCCGACAGTCCTGTGTGGAGTGTCGTGAACGGACCGTGGCGGCTCAAGAGCTACACCGAGGAAGGTGTCGTCACCTTCGTCCCGAACGAGCACTACAGCGGGCCCAACCCGCCGCATCTCGACGAGTTGCGCCAAGTGTCGACGACCTCGGACGAGCAGCAATACGAACTGCTGCAGTCCGGTGACGTCCAGGTCGGCTTCCTGCCGCCGGGGATGGGCGTCCAGCCGGACGGCGACCCGACGAAGGGCGGGCCGAACCCGCTGGGTGACGGCTTCCAGCTGGAGCCGCAGATCCTGTTCAACATCAACTTCATGGCGGTCAACTTCAGCAACCCGACCGTCGCCGGGAACATGATCCGGCAGCCGTACATCCGGCAGGCGCTCCAGAGCTGCTTCGACCAGGAGTACGGCGCCCGCGAGGTCTACCAGGGCTACGGCTGGAGCCAGACCGGGTCGATCCCGGTGCTGCCCAAGAGCGACCTGGTGTCGCCGAAGATCGCCGAGCGCGGCGGGTTCTGGCCGTTCGACCTGGAGAAGGCCCGGCAGTTGCTCGCCGACAACGGCTGGGACGTCAGCGCTTCGCCCGCGGTATGCGTGCGCCCCGAGGAAGCGGGTGAAGGCATCCCGGCCGGCACCGAACTGAGTTTTTCCCTGCGCTACTGGGAAGGGCGGCCCTCGCTGGCGCGGCTCATGGCGCAGTTCCGGGACGACGCGGCCAAGGCCGGGATCGAGATCCGCCTCGAAGAGGTGATGGGGTCGGTCCTGGTGGCGGAGGACGGTCCGGGTGAGAAGCGGATGTGGGAGCTGTCATGCTGGGGCGGCGGCTGGGTCTACAACTACCCGACCGGCGAGAACCTGTTCCAGAGCGGCGCCGCCTGCAACTTCAGCAACTGGCGTGACGCCAAGGCGGACGAGCTGATCGCGAAGACGGTCACCACCGACTCCCTCGAAGCGCTGTACGAGTACCAGGAGTACATCGCCGAGCAGGCGCCGGTGATCTTCATGCCGACGTTCCCGCGACGGCTGTTCGAGGTCGCGGGCAACCTGCGCGGGTTCTCGCCGATCAACCCGTACGGGCTGATCAACCCCGAGAACTGGTACTACGTGGAGGATGGGTCATGACGCGCCCGGTGGTGCTGGTCGGGTTCGTGGCCGCCGCGCTGGGGTCGTCCATCAAGGACTTCCAGCCGGACGGTTCGGTCATCTTCGTCGAAGAGCCCGACGTCGTCCGCAAACGCGGCGCGCGGGAGACGGTGGCCGGTTCGGCGCTGGTGCGCGAACTGATCGAATGGGAGTTCCACCTCCCCGGCAAGGCGGACGAGTTCTACCACGTCCACCGTGACCTCGATCCGGCCGCGGTGGTCCCGCTGACCGAGTACGCGACCCCGTTCGCGGCCCGGCTCGCGGAACGCTACGGCCTGCCGGGCGCGGGGTTCGGGGCGGCGCAGATCCTGCGCGACAAGGCGGTGCTGCGCCTGGTCAGCCGGGCGGCGGGGATCGCGAACCCGGTGTCGGCGCGCGTCGAAAGCCCGGAGCAGGTCCGCGAGTTCATGGCGCGGAATCCGGGGAAGATCGTGCTCAAGCCCGCGAACCGGCAGGCGTCGGTGGGGACGCAGGTGCTCGCCGACCCGGCCGAGGCCGAGCGGGCGTGGGCGAACTGCGTGGTGCAGGACGAGGGGATCTTCGTCCCGGACCGCGCGATGGAACTGAAGATGCTCGCCGAGTGCTTCGTCGAGGGCGACGAGTACAGCGTCGAAATGCTGCTGCGGGACGGCGAACCGTTGTTCACCAACGTCACCGGCAAGCAGCTGTTCCCCGGGCCGCGCCCGGTGGAGCTCGCGCACATCGTCCCCGCCGACATCCCGGACGAGCTCACCGCGACGCTGAACGAGGAGACGCGGCGGCTCACCGGCGCGGCCGGGTTCCGCACCGGGATCGTCCACTGCGAGTGGATCGTCTCGGACGGGATCCCGTACCTGGTCGAATGCGCCGGCCGGTTCGCGGGCGACGGCATCATCGAGCTGATCCAGCGCGCCTACCCGGTTGAGCTGAATCGCGCCTACTTCTCGGTGATGAAGGACGAACCCGTCGCGGACGTGCTGCCGCGCCGGGCCGAACGCGGCGCCGCGGTCCGGTTCGTGTCCATCGAACCGGGTCTCATCGAGGACGTGCGCGGGGTGGAGAAGGCGTCGCAGGCGGAGGGCGTCTTCCTGTGCGACGTCAGTGTTTCGGCCGGTGGCCGGTTCGACGGGCTGCGCAGCTCGTGGGACCGCGTCGGCGATCTGATGGTGACCGCGGACAGCCCGGCGGAGGCGTCGCGCCTGGCCGAAGAAGCGGTCGCGCTGATCGAGATCGACGTGCGGCCGGACGGCGAGGAGAGGGAGAACGCCGCACCATGAGCATCGAAGCCGTCCAGCCCGCACTCCCGGACGCCGGTCTCGACGTGATCGTCACCGGGCTCTCGTCCGACGCGCACACCTGGAACCTGGTGTACCTGGAGCTGTTGCTGGAGGAACTGGGCTGCCGGGTGACCAATCTCGGCGCCTGCGTCCCGGACGCGACGATCGTGCGCGAATGCGCCGACCGGCGGCCGGACCTGGTGGTGATCAGCAGCCTCAACGGGCACGGCTGTCAGGACGGCGTCCGGCTGATGGACACCTTCCGCGCGCACGCGGAACTGGTCACGACCCCGGTAGTCATCGGCGGGAAGCTCGACGTCGTCGGCGGCAGCAACGCGGCAAGGCTGCTGGAGGCCGGTTTCGACGCGGTGTTCGAGGACTCGGGCGGGCTGACCCCGTTCCGGACCTTCCTCCGCACCCTGTCCGTGCGCACCTCCGGCGTCCCGCTGGGCGCCGGATGAGCGTGCTCGCCCCGCGCCGGGGACTTTCGTTCGGCGAGGTGGTCGCGCGCCACCACGCCAAGGGGGACCTGGTCGTCCAGCCCCGGATGGGATTCGCCGATCCGGGGCGGATGACCAGGGGCCTGCTGGCGACCAGGGCGGCGCGGGCCGCGACGGTCGGGACCATCACGATCGACAGCTACACCAGGGTCGGCGACCACGAGGCGGCCCGCGCGGCGCTGGCGGCGGACGCCGATCTCAACGGGTACCCGCTCGTCGACCACGATCCCGTGACGACGAGGGCGTTGCTCGACGGCGTGCTGACCAGGGATTTCCCGGTACAGATCCGGCACGGTTCGGCGGATCCCCGCCGGATCGTGCGGGCCCTGCTGGACTTCGGACTGCACGCGACCGAGGGCGGGCCGGTGTCGTACTGCCTGCCGTACAGCCGGATGCCGCTTTCGGCGGCAGTCGACAACTGGCGGCGTTCGTGCGAGACGCTGGCCGAAGCCCGGGGCCCCGAACTGGAGCCACACCTGGAGACCTTCGGCGGCTGCATGATGGGCCAGCTGTGCCCGCCGGCGTTGCTGGTCGCGCTGAGTGTGCTGGAGGGGATCTTCTTCTGGCGGCACGGGATCCGGTGCCTGTCCTTCAGCTACGCGCAGCAGACGCACGCCGGGCAGGACGAGGAGGCGATCGCCGCACTGCACGCGCTGATCAGGGAATACGTGCCGCACGCGCGTACGCATGTGGTGATCTACGGCTACATGGGCGTCTATCCGAGGACTCCCGGCGGCGCGCTGGCGCTGCTCGCGGAGTCCGCGCGGCTGGCCGCCCGCACCGGGTCGAGCAGGCTGATCGTCAAGACCACCGCCGAGGCGCACCGGCTGCCGACCGTCGCGGAGAACGTGACCGCGCTGGAGCACGCCGCCGAGGCCGCCGGCGGTGTCCCGCGGATCGGGCAGCTCGGTGACACCGGGATCCACGCGCAGGCGAAAGCGTTGGTGGACAACGTTCTTTCGCTCGACAGCGATCTCGGGAGGGCTTTGGTCACCGCGTTCGCGCGGGGGCAGCTGGACGTCCCGTTCTGCCTGCACCCGGACAACGCCGGCCGCGCGAGGGGACGGCTGGACGCGAGCGGGCGCCTGGACTGGCAGCGGATCGGCGGGATGCCGCTGGGCGATCTCGTCGACCTGCCCGCGGACCGGCGGATGACCTCGGGCGATCTGCTCGACGCGCTCCGGTACGTCGAGCGGACGTTCGACGAGAAGTACGGGATGCCCGGAATCGAAACCGTGAAACTGATACAGGGGAGCAGAACATGACCGGAACACCGGAAGCGGCACTGCCGCCGGGCACCCGCGAGCACCTCATGTCGCCGGTGACGCAGGCGGCGTTGCGCATCCAGAACAGCATCACCGCGGGCACCCGCGAATACCTCGGCATGAACGGGTTCGTGGAGCTCCAGCCGCCGCTGATCGGCCCGGTCACCGACCCGGGATGCCGCGGTGCCAAACAGGTCGACGTCGACTACTACGGGCACAAGTACAAGATGATGACGAGCGTCATCCTGTACAAGCAGGCGTCGCTGCTCGCGTTCGACAAGATCTTCTACGTCGCCCCGAACGTGCGGCTGGAGCCGCTGGAGACCTCGACCACCGGACGGCATCTGGTGGAGTTCACCCAGATCGACGTCGAGGTGGCGCGCGCGAGCCGCGAAGACGTCCTCGACCTGGCGCAGGGTCTGCTCCGGCACGTGGTGACGTACACGCTGCGAGAGTCCAAAGCTGACCTCGCCACGCTCGGGCGGGACCAGGCGGCGTTCACCGCGTTGCTGGACGAGGACTTCGAGCGGATGACGCACCGCGAGGCGGTATCGCGGTTGCAGGGGTTGCTGCATGGGCAGAGCGCCGACGCGGAGATCGACTGGCAGGGCGAGCGGATCATCTCCGAGCAGACGAACCGGCCGTTCTTCATCGTCGACTATCCCAAGGGGTCGCGAGGGTTCACCGACGGCGAGTCGAGCACCGAACCCGGCGTGCTGCGGAACTTCGACCTCATCGCCGCGGAGGGGTTCGGCGAGCTCTGCAGTGGCGGTGAGCGCACGCACGAGTACCGGCGGCTGATCGAGCGGATGCGGGAGACGGGGGAGAACCCGGCGAAGTACGCCTGGTACCTCGACCTCGCGCGCGAGGGACTGCCGCCGAGCGCGGGCTTCGGGATGGGGCTGGAACGGGTGACGCGGTACATCGCCGGGCTGGACGCGATCTGGCAGGCCAACGCGTACCCGAAGCTGCCCGGGATCGCGGCACCGTGATCACCGCGCGGCAGCTCCCCGAAGACGCGATCCGCGCCCGGGCGCGGGAAGGCAGCGCGGCGATCTTCCCCGACGTCGGGGGATACGGCCGGTCGCTGTTCGGCGCGGACGTCGACAGCCCGGGCGATGAACTCGACCGCGCGCGCATCGTGCCGCCGGTGTTCGTCCCGCGGCGGCTGGAGAAGATGTTCGACCTCGCGCGCGAACCGGTGTACGGCGATGTCGGGCTCTCGACGGTCCTCGGTGGCTTCACAGCGCCGTCGCCGGTCTTCCTGTGCGCGTTCGGATCGACGCAGGTGGCGGGCAGCGGTCTCGGGATCGCCGCGAGCGAGCAGGCGGGCAGGCTCGGCATGCCGATGGTGATCGGCGAGAACGTCGTGCCCATGCACGGATACGGCCGGATGGGCGAAAGCGCCGACGACGGCCTGCTCGGCCGGATCCGCGCGTACGCCGGCGCGGTACCGGACGGGCTGGGTGGCGTCGTGGTGCAGCAGAGCACCGAAGACGCCGACGCCGAGGTGTGGAACCTCGTCTACAGCGACCCGTCCGCGACGAAACTGCTGGAAACCGGGCGGCTGGCGTTCGAGCTCAAGGTCGGTCAGGGCGCCAAACCGGGTCTCGGCGGGATGACCGTGCTCTCGCGTACGGCCGCGGGAGAGATCGCCGAACAGTACACAGTGGACGAAGCCTTCGGTACGGACACGGCCATGGTGCTGCGTTCGAGCAGCCCGGGCACGTTCACCGGCGAGATCCTGCGGCAGCAGATCCACCTGATGCGCAACAACTACCCGCGGGCCCGGGCCTGGGTGAAGCTGCATCCGGGTCGCGACGTCGGCGAGGCGGCGCGGGTCGCCTGGGCGGCGGGCGCGGACGCCGTCACCGTGGACGGCGCCGAGGGTGGCACCGGCTGGGCACCGTCGGTGTTCCTCGACCAGGTGGGGCTGCCGCTGGTGGAATGCCTGCGCAGGGTCGGCAAACACGACGCGTCGCTGCTGGTGTCGGGCCGGATCTGGGAAGGGGCCCGCGCGCTGAAGTGCCTGGCCATGGGCGCCTCCGCGGTCGGCCTCGGCCGGGCGGCGCTGCTCGCCGTCGACGAGGACGCGACCGAAGGGCTCGTGCGGCTGGTGCGGTGTCTCGAACTCGAACTGCGGCTGCTCACCAGCGCGCTCGGGAAGTACGACCTCGCGGATCTCACCTCGGACGACCTCTGGTTCCCCGGTTCATCGGCACGGACGGAGCAGGACGGATGATCAACTACGACGGCAAACGCTTCCGCAAGGTCAGCACCGACCCGAACGCGCCGGTCACCCTGTACCGGCAGAAGGACGACCTGGTGTGGGCCGAGCTGACCGGCGGTGGCGTGCGGCTCGGGTCGCTGACCGGGAAGTGCGGCGACGACGGCACGATCGACATGGCCTACACGATGGTGCTGGCCAGCGGGCAGGTGATCTCGGGGCACAGCACGAACACCCCGGAATTCCTGCCGGACGGGCGGATCCGGCTGAACGAGGTGTGGGAGCGATACGGGACCAATGGCTCCCGTGGTACGTCGGCGATCGAAGAGGTCGCCGACTAGCCCCTGCTCAAGTACATGAAGGCCCCCTTCCTTGCGCTAGACGCAGTGAAGGGGGCCTTCACGTACTTGCCCGTCGGTGGGCGACCCGGTGGTTTCGAGTGGCCGAGGGGACGGCGCGTGTGATCCGACGGACGACACGCGTGACGGATTGGACGACACGCTCCCGGCTGGGTCCTGCCGCGTGACGTCCGTCTGGACACGCGTGTCGTCCATCGGATCACACGCGTCGTCCATCCCGTCACGCGAAACCGCCCGCTAGCCGGTACCTGGGACACGGTCGGCCCCAACCCGAATCGCCACTCACGACAACCTTGCTCTGCGCGTGCCCGGCTGCCTGACTCCGGCAAGCCGTGAAGGCCTCCTTGCCTACCTTCAGGGTAGGGAAGGAGGCCTTCACGGACTTCAAGCCGGACGAGCGAAGCACGAACGGCGGGCGGCACCGTATTTCTGCCCTTTCTGATCGGCTGAAAGGCAATTCACGGGACCGAAAAGGGCAGTCCATGGGGCTGAACGGCGCACGCCGAAAGGAGCAACTCAGCGCGGGTTCTTTTCCAGGTATTCCGTCCAGACCTTCTTCGGCACGCACATTCGCCACGAGTCGACGATCAGCTCCCGTAACTCCTCGTAATCGATCGCGGACAGCCGGACGCGAACCCACTGATACCGCATATCGGACGGAATCGGCATCATGAACTTGTCCGGCTCGCCCGCTACCAGCGCTTCCCTCTCCTCTTTGGGATAGCCGAATCCCATCACGGTTTCGTCAGGCGAGAGCGAAAGGAAGACGATTCGTCCCACGCGGAACTTCGCCCGGTCCCGCACCAGCGCCTCATAGGCGCGCGGCAGGTCCGAAGTGATCCGTCTGACGTCATCCCCGGTTACCATTTTTCCACCATTCTCCGCTGTCTGTTCCCCAGTCACCCTTGGCGCCCATGGTGAAGGCGACGTAAAGGTATTCGTCGAGGATCTTCGCCAGTGACACGGGCCTGCCCACAAGGGTGGGGATCTTCTCCCCGTCGTCCCCCGCCTCCGCGATCACCGCGGTGGCCCACTCGCGGCCGAGCCGCAGGTGCCTGCCGAACGCGGCGCCGTCGCGGTCGCCGTGGAGGGCGGCCGCGATGGCGGCGTCCCACGGCATGATCGTGTTGGGCCGCAACGCATACAGCGCCTTGGCCGCGGCGGTCGGGCCCAGCGTACGCCTCGTCCGTCCCGCTGAGACGACGACACCCGAGAGGTCCGCGTACGCCTTCGCGGCCGTGTCGATCCCCGCGTCCGTCAGCCGGGCCAGGTCGACGGCGGGCAGTGCGGAGCCCCAGGTCTCCCACCAGATCCTGACCCCGTCGTCGAACGGGGCGGGCTCGCCTTCCCTCGGGTACCGGATGCGGCATCCCCACGAGTTCAGCCAGCGCAGAAGAATTGTGCGATGTGCGGGCTGTGACAGGTCGATCGCGGACCGCGTTTCCGTGACAAGCCGGAGCCAAGAGGTGTCGGCATTCGCGAAGCCGTTGAACACTTCGGCGGTGCGCCGGAGTTCGGCGAGTGGGGGCAGGGGGCCAGACATGGGCGCACCCTATCCGGTGCCACCAAGGGGGTGAATTTCCGCGTCCAACTATTGGACTTTGTACATTGAGTCACCTATTTGTATCTGCTGCATGGTTCATTGGTCCTTTAGGGTTGTGGCCAGGAAGGCCACAAGGATGGCGGTCACGCACTGCGATCGCGTTACCCCATCCAGGGGAGGAGTAAGGCATGGGCAGACCCGAGCGACCGTTGGACGGCTCCACTGGTCCGATCGCCGCATTCGCTCATGATCTGCGCGTTTTGAGGAACCGGGCGGGAAACCCGAGCTACCGGGAACTCGCCAGGACGGCACTGTTCGCACCTTCCGTACTGTCCAGCGCGGCGAGCGGGCACCGGCTGCCCACGCTCGCCGTGACACTGGCGTTCGTCTCCGCGTGCGGGGGAGACCGGGCGGCGTGGGAACGACGGTGGCGGAGTCTCGCCGGGCAGACCGGGGGCGGCGTCGAGGTCCGGGAGGAACGGGCGCCCGCGCCGGCGCAAGCGGAGATACCGGCGGATGGCGCGCATGTGCTGGCATCCGGCGTCATCCATCTCGCCCGTCCGGCCCAGCTGCCCATGGGGTCGAGGACTTTCGTCGGCAGGGAAAGGGATCTCGCCGACGCGGCGGAGATGATCGGGGCGACCGGTCCGATCAAGGTGCCGTTGCTCGTCAGCGGTCCGATCGGGGTGGGCAAAACCGCCTTCGCGTTGCGGCTGGCCGAAGAGGTGGCGGCGGACTTCCCGGACGGGCAGCTCTACGCCGACCTGAGCAACAGCGGATCCGGTGGCCGGTCGGCCAACGGGATCGTGCGCGGCTTCCTGCGCGCGCTCGGCGTCCCGGCCCATCTCGTGCCCGACGACCCGATGCAGCGGATCGGGCTGTACCGATCCCTGCTGGCCGAACGCAGGTTGTTCGTTCTCCTCGCGGGCGTCAGCGACGAGGGGCAGGTGCGTCCGCTGCTGGGTCAGGCCCCGCACAGCCAGGTCGTGGTGACCAGCCGCGCCCGGCTGCTCGGGCTGGAGGACACGAACCGTGTCGAACTGGATACGTTCTCCCGTAAGGAATCACTGGCATTGATCGGCCGGATCGCCGGTCCGAGCCGGGTGCGGGCGGAGCACGACGCCACCGACTCGATCGCCGATCTGTGCGGGGATCTTCCGCTGGCGGTCAACATCGTCGGCCGCAAGATCGCCGCGCGCCCGGAATGGGCGATCGCGTACACGGCGGGCCAGCTCGCCGATCGCGAGCGTCTCATGGACAGCCTCAGCGTGGGCGACGTCAACGTCCGCGACCGGTTCGCCGCGGCGTACGAACATCTGTCGCCCGCCGAACGCGAGGCCATCCGCCACTTCGGGCAGAGCGGGGCGGGCTGGACGACGTCGATCGGCGTCGCCGCGGCGATGGGCATCATGATCGAGACCGCCGACGAACTCCTCGAGTCCGTCGTGGACGCCGGACTTCTCCAGCGCGCCAACGTCGCCGGCCGGTACGCGGTCTCCCGTCTGGTCAGCGCGTTCGCCGCCGAGCGGCAACGGGACCCGGATTCGCTCGCCGCCGCCGTCCCGCTGGTCGGCCGCCGGGCACGGAAGAACGCGTTCGAATCGCTGCGCCACGAGGCCGTGCGCACCCTGCCGGGTGGCTCGTCCGAAGGTTGATTGTTCTCACCGCGCGGCGCTACCGGTCAACGGGCCGCGCGGTTTGAATGAGTCGACGAATGAAGGCGAGCGAAATTCGGTGACACAATGCTGATTCTGTCGATGAAAGAGGGCCACGATGGCGGGATCGTGGCCATCGAGGACGGCAAGCTGCTGTTCGCGCTGGAGTCGGAAAAGGACAACTACCCGCGCTACGACCGGATCACCGGCGAGCTGATGGCCCGGGCCGCGGGCATGCTCGACAAGCAGCCCGACGTGGTCGCGCTGGGGGGCTGGGTCAAGGGCGAGTTCTCCGTGGAACCCCCGTCCCGCACGGGATACTTCGGTGTCGGCGAAGGCGCGATCTCCGACGAGGCGGGCAAGTTCTTCGGCAAGGACGTGCGCTACTTCTCCTCCACCCACGAGCGTTCGCACATCTACACCTCCCTCGGGATGGCCCCGGCGGCCCCCGGCCAGGCGTACTACTCCCTGGTGTGGGAAGGGAACATCGGGGACTTCTACCGAATCGACGAGCGCGGTGAGGCCACTCACCTGCAGCACGTGCTGACCGACCCGGGCGCGAAGTACGCGTACCTTTTCGCGCTGGCGGACCCGAAGTTCCCGCTGGGCAAGGGAAAGTTCCGGTTCAACGACGCCGGCAAGCAGATGGCGCTGACCGGGTTCGCCGAGCCGGGTCCGCTGACCCCCGACGAACAGAAGACCATCGATTTCATCCTCGACCGCGACGGCATCATCCTCGGCCTGTCCAAAGAGGAGATGTCGTGGTCCCATCTGTACAACGCGGGCGTCTGGTCGCAGGAGTACCGCAACGCCGCGGCGAAGCACTCGCAGGCGATCTTCAACCGGTTCTACGACTACGCGGAAAAGAACCTCACCGAAGGCCTGCCGTTGCTGATCTCCGGCGGCTGCGGCCTGAACTGCGACTGGAACCGGCTGTGGCGTGAGAGCGGCCTGTTCTCCTCGGTGTTCGTTCCGCCGTGCCCCAACGACAGCGGTTCCGCGCTGGGCACGGCCATCGACGCGCAGTGGTTCTACACCGGACAGGCGACCATCGACTGGGACGTCTACGCGGGGGAGAACTTCGTCGAGGACGTCGTCCCGGACCCGGCCAAGTACGAGACCCGGCCGCTCGTGGCGAGCGAGGTCGCCAAGTACATCAAGGACGGCAACATCATCGGCTGGGCGCGCGGCCGGTACGAGATGGGCCCGCGGGCGCTGGGCAACCGCTCGATCCTCGCCGCGCCGTTCACCGTGGACACCACCGTGCGGCTCAACAAGATCAAGCGCCGCGAAGACTACCGTCCGATCGCCCCGATCGCGCTGGAATCCGACGCTCCCAAGTGGTTCGTCGGCTCGGTGCAGGACCCGTACATGCTGTACTTCAACCACGTCACCTCCGACGAGCTGAAGGCCATCACGCACGTCGACGGGACGGCGCGCACGCAGACGGTGACGCGGGAACGCAACGCCGGCATCACCGACCTGCTCGAGGCGTTCCGCGAGCAGACCGGGTTCAGCGTGCTGTGCAACACCTCGCTGAACAACAACGGTCGCGGTTTCCTCAACCGCACCAGCGATCTCATCGAGTACGGGGAGACGTACGGCCTCGACGGCTACGTCATCAACGACACGTTCGTGACCCCGCGCGTTTCCTGATTCCTTACCCGACGGGGGTAAGGCCCGGATGCCACGTCCCAGCCGTGGTGTCCGGGACCCCGTCGTGCCCGAACGAAGTCTCGCCCGGAGGGGGAAGGTCATGCGAGTCGTGCTCGCGGGCGGCGGTGTCATCGCGCTGCTGACCGCCGTGGAGTGCGTGTCGGCCGGGCACGAAGTGGTGATCGCCGACCAGGCGGACATCCCGTTCAGCGGTGCCACTTCGTTCGACCGGCATCGCGTGCTGCGCGCGTTGCACCTCGGCGACCTCGCCACCACGGCGGCCGCGGTCGGCGCGCATCACGCGTGGATCGAGCTGGAACATCTGCTGTCCACGGCGTTCTACGAGCAGTCCGGCGCGCTCACCGCGATCGGGGCGGGCGAGGCGACGGCCGCGCGGGACCTGCTGAACGCGGCCGGTTCCAAGGCCGAGGTGTTCGGCGCGGACGACCTCGCCGCCGAGTTCCCGCACGCCGGGTTCGTCCCCGGGACCGGCGCGGTCTTCGAGTCGCACGCCGGGGTCCTGCTCGCCGATCGGGTACTGACGGCGTGCGCGGGCTGGCTGCGCTGGAACGCGAACGCGGAACTCCACCCGCACCGCAAGGTGATCGGGGTCGACGCCGACCGGGCCGAGGTCCGGCTGGCCGACGGCGGGACCCTGCGGGGCGACGCGGTCCTGCTCGCCGCCGGCCCGTGGTCCCGTGACCTGCTGGCCCCCGGGCTGGCCAGGGAACTCGTGCTGCACCGGCAGACGCTGCTCTACTGCGACGTCCCGCCGTCCGACGCCGCCGCGTGGGCGGCGACACCGGCGATCACGTCGCTCGGCTCCACCGGCGGCGCGTGGCTGGTGCCGCCGGTCGCCGGGACACCGCTGAAGCTCAGCGCCGCCAGTGCGTGCCGGGTGGTCGACGAGATCGGCGGCGCCACCTCGCCCTCGTGGTGGCGCGAGCACCTGATCGACACGTTCTCCGCGCTGATCCCGGGCTTCCGCCGGGACTGGCTGATCGACACCCGGGACTGCCACTACCTGGCCCGGCGTTCCACCCTCGGCCCGCTGCTCGCCGTCCTCGGCGACCGGGTCCTGTCCTACGCGGCGTGCGGCGGCTCGTCCTTCAAGTTCGCCCCGCTGATCGCCCGGTCCCTGGCCGCCCGCCTCACCGGCGCGGAACCGGTCCCGACCGGACTCGAACCGCTCGACCGGCCGCTCGTCCGCGCGTCCGGCGTCCACCCGTCCCGTCTTGCCCTCCGAGGTGTGTCGTGAAACTGCTCGCGCTGGAAGCCAGCCAGAACTCCTACTACTACCTGCCCCGGTACCAGCAGATCGAGGACTTCGGCGGGGTGCTGTACGTGCTCAACGGGGTCGGGACCGACGATCTCTGGCCGTCCGAGCGCTACCGGATCGCCGGCAGCAACCACATCGACGACCTGATCGAGCAAGCGAAGGCCTGGCACGCGGAGGAGACCTTCGACGGCGTGCTCACCTTCTCCGAATCGGGCGTCGTCCTGGTCGCCGCGGTGGCCGAAGCCCTCGGCCTTCCCGGTATCGGGGTGGACGCGGCCCGGACGAGCCGGAACAAGCTGATCATGCGGCAGGCGCACGAAAAGGGCGGCGCCGCGCATCCGGACTACCGGTTCGTCGAGGACCTCGATTCCGCGTTGCAGGCGGCCGAGGACTTCGGCTACCCGGTGATCCTGAAGCCGACGCTCGGCGCGGCCAGCAACTTCGTCTTCCGCGTCGACGACGAGGAGAAGATGCGGGAACGCTACGCGCAGGCACGCGAAGGCATCGACCGGATGACCTGGTACAACATGGAGGCCGAAGGGCTGGACCTCGGCCCGCACGGCCTGCTCGTCGAGTCCTTTCTGGACGGTCACGAGCATCTCATCGAGGCGCTCGCCTGGGACGACGAGGTCTATCTAGGGTCCATTGTGGACAGGGTAACGTCGGAAGGTGAGACCTTCGACGACGACGTGCACCACGCCCCGACGTCGCTGACCCCGGACCAGGTGGCCGAGGTGCAGGCCGTGGTGGCCGCCGGGGTGCGGGCGCAGGGCATCACCCGCGGCGCGCTGCACGCCGAGGTCCGGTTCCATCAGGGCAAACCGTTCCTGTTGGAGATCGCCGTCCGCCCCGGCGGCGGGGGACTCGACCACATGGCGCGGCTTTCGGCCGGATACGACCCGATCAGGGGGCTCATGGACGTCTCCCGCGGCGTGCGGCCGGACGTCCACCACTTCAGCCCGACCGGACTGCACACGGCCGCGATGTGCCTGATCTGCCCCGGCGGCGTGATCGCCTCGATCGAAGTCCCGCCGGCGGTGAACGAGTCGGAAGCCTTGTACTACCTGAAGATCTTCGCGAAGCCGGGTGACCTGATCAAGCGCCCCCCGCTGGGCAACAACATCTTCGGCGGGATCGGCGCGCTTGGTTCGTCGTTCGACGAAGCCATGCGCAACGCGAACGACCTGGCCGGGAAGATCGAGGTCAAGCTCAGCGAAACCCAGAAATAGCGTGGAGGAAACGTGTCACGGACAGCCACTCGACGGCACTACCTGATGGTCAGACCGACGTACTTCGACGTCGAGTACTCGATCAATCCCTGGATGGACCCGAAGAAGCCCACGTACACCGAGCTGGCCCTCGCCCAGTGGGAGTGGCTGCACGACCTCTACGTCGACCTGGGGCACCGCGTCGACCTCCTCGAACCGGTGCCGGGCCTGCCCGACATGGTGTTCGCGGCCAACGGCGCCACCGTGGTCAACGGACAGGTCCTCGTCGCGCGGTTCCACCACATGCAGCGGGCCGGCGAGTCCGACGCCTACCTGGAGTGGTTCCGGGCCAACGGCTACCGGTACGTGCGGCAGGCGCAGTGGGTCAACGAGGGGGAGGGCGACTACCTCGTCGCCGGGAAGCAGATCCTCGCCGGGACCGGATTCCGCACGAACCCCGAGGCGCACAACGAATCCCGCGAGTTCTTCGGCTGCCCGGTGATCGGGCTGACGCTGATCGATCCGCGGTACTACCACCTCGACACGGCGCTCGCCGTGCTCGACGACGACACGGTCATGTACTACCCGGAGGCGTTCTCGGAGGACAGCCGCCTGGTGCTCAAAGAGATGTACCCCGACGCGATCCTCGCCTCGGAGCGCGACGCCGCCGTCTTCGGTCTCAACGCCGTGTCGGACGGTAAGCACGTCGTGCTCCCGCAGGCGGCCACCGGGCTGACCGCGCAGTTGCGGGAGCACGGTTTCGAACCCATCGGCGCGGATCTGTCCGAATTGCTGAAGGCGGGCGGCAGTGTCAAGTGCTGCACGCTGGAATTGCGTGCCGGTTAAGGAGAACTCCATGGAGTCAGCTGTGCGGGAGAGGACCGGGCGCACCACGCTGCGCCGGGTCCTCGTCGGGGCGGCGCTGATCGCGGTGCCCGCGGTGGTGGTCGTCGTGGTGCTCGGTCTGGGTTCGGCCTACGAACCCGTCGCGGGTACCGCGGCCAAGGCGACGACCGGCGGACCCGACACCTACGCACGTCTGCTGGTCGCCTTGCCGGTGATCCTGGGCGCCTGCTACCTGGCAGGCGTGCTGGCCAGACGGCTCGGCCAGCCCCCGGTGATCGGCGAGATCGTCGCGGGCGTCCTGCTGGGGCCCTCGCTGTTCGGGATCGTCTGGCCCGGCGCGTTCGGCTGGCTGTTCCCCAGCGGGGTGGTCTCGGCGATCAACATCCTGTCGCAGCTGGGCCTGATCTTCTTCATGTACCTGGTCGGTTCCGAGATCGACCTCGGCGCGGTGCGGAAACGCGGGTTCACCGCGGTGACGGTCAGCCAGGTCAGCATCGCGCTGCCGATGGTCTCCGGCATCGTGCTCGCGCTCGGCATGTACCCGCTCTTCGGTGGTGACGTCAGCTTCCTCGCGTTCGGGCTGTTCATCGCGGTCTCCATGAGCGTGACGGCGTTCCCGGTGCTGGCGCGGATCCTGACCGATCGCGGCATCTCGAAGACCCCGCTGGGCGCGCTCGCGCTCACCTGCGCCGCCGTCGACGACGTCGCCGCGTGGTGCCTGCTGGCCGTGGTGGTCGCCGTCAGCCAGGGCGGCGCGCCGTCGGAGGTCTTCCTGACCGTCGGGCTCACCCTGGTCTTCGTCGCGGCCATGCTCTACGTCGTCCGGCCGCTGCTGCACAAGCTGCTGACCCGCGTGCCGGAGCCCGCCGTCCTCGCGATCCTGCTCGGCGGGATCATGCTGTCGGCCCTGGCCACCAACGAGATCGGCATCCACGCGCTCTTCGGCGCCTTCCTGTTCGGCGTGATCGCGCCGAGGAGGGACCCGGTCCTCGCCCGCGCCGCCGGGAAGCTCGGCAGCGTGACGCTGACCCTGCTGCTGCCGCTGTTCTTCGCCTACACCGGACTGCACACCGAATTCAGCCTGCTCGGCTCCGGCTCGATGTGGCTGTGGACCCTGGCTGTCACGGCGGTGGCGGTGTTCGGGAAATGGGCGGGCAGTACCACCGCGGCCCGGCTGACCGGCGTCGGCTGGAGCGAGTCGCTGTCGCTCGGGGCGCTGATGAATTGTCGCGGGCTGACCGAACTGGTGGTGCTCAACGTCGGCCTCCAGTTGAAGGTGATCAGCCCGACGGTGTTCGCGATGCTCGTGATCATGACGCTGGCTTCGACGATCGCCACCGCCCCCGCGCTCACCTTGATCGCCAAATTCGGGAAGAAGTCCGAAAAGGACTCGGACAAGACCGCCGGTCCAGCGGCGGCGGAAAGTAGATAGGACACCATGACCAGCAATCAGGAAACCCTAGTCGGCACGTTCGCCGAGGTCGTGCTCCCCGACGCGGTCCGGGACGCCATCGGGAGCGACCTGCGGTCCTTCGCGAACCCTGTCGAGGACATCGACCGGTCGCTGGCGATGCTCCGGGTCACGTTCTCGAAGCTGCCCATCGACCAGTTGCAGACGATCCTGGACTTCGGCAGGCACGTCGACACCCCCGGCGTCGCGCTCGTGCGCAACCTGCCGGTGGACCCGGAGCTCCCGGAGACGCCGATCGACGGGGAACCCAGCAAGGACAAGGAGACCTTCGTCGCCGAGACCGTCCTTTTGGGGCTGAGCCAGCTGCTCGGCGAGCCCGTCGGGTTCACCACGGAGAAGAGCGGACGGCTCGTGCACGACGTCGTCCCGGTCTCGGCCGGCGCGCGGAGCCAGACCAATCAGAGCTCGCACGTGTTCCTGAACTTCCACAACGACATCGTGCACGACGACCTCGGCCGGTACGACGTGTCCAACCCGGACTTCCTGGTGCTGAACTGTGTCCGCCAGGACGGGAACAAGGAGGCCGTCACCTACTACGCCGACGGCAGGGACATTTCCGCCGCCCTGGACCCGGAGGTGCTCGACGTCCTGCGCCGTCCGCTGTTCCGGCTCAACGCGCCTGGCAGTTACGTGCGCGATGTGGCCAAGGGGGCCGATGTGCTGTCCGACCTCGTGCCGGTGATCTCCGGGCCGGCGGACTCGCCGGAGGTCGCGGTCTCGGCCAACGGCGTGGTGGGGGAGACCGTCGAGGCGGAGCAGGCGCTGGAGGAGTTGCAGCGGGTCTGCCGTGAGGTCGCGCACCAGGTCAAGCTGGAGCCGGGGACGGCGCTGCTGATCAACAACCGGAAGGGTCTGCACGCGCGGTCGCAGTTCTTCGCGCGGCACAACGGGCGTGACCGGTGGCTCCAGCGCACCTACATCCGGCGCAGCCTGTGGACGATCCGGTACCGGGGCACGGCGGAGGACCGGCGGGTGCACTGAGGACCACCCGGGTGAGGTGCCACGGTTTCCGGGCACCTCACCGGGGAACTCCGGTCAAGCGGGGATCGCGTCGGTCTTCCGCAGCCAGGAGCGGTGTTCACCCAGCTGAGCGGTGAACGAGGCGAAGAAGCCGTCGGGGAGACTCGCTTCGGCCGCCGTGGTGGTCACCACGCCCTGATCGATCAGCGTCTCGACGTCGTCGGCCAGCTTCGAGGTCACCCCGGCCCGGCGCAGCAGATCCAGACCGGACCCGAACGCGGCCACCGGCTTCCCGTGCTTGTAGGCCTCGGCGACGAAATGCACCGCGTAGCCGTCGCGTTCGAGGATGGAGATGGCGCCCGGGCCGCACGGGACCACGACGGCGTCGTAGAGCACCGAGGCCATGGTGTTGAGCTGCCGGTCGGGCCGCAGGGGATCGCCCTCACCACCCGGCCGGAGTTCGGCTTCGGTGGGGGCCAGGATCTCGGCGATCGCCCCCTGGGCGGTCAGCTTCTCGACGACGCGGTCGACGCCGATCGTGTCCACCCCGTCGGCGGCGAGGACGGCGACCTTCCGGGTGGCCGCCGTGGCGGCGGGCTGATCGAGCTGGGAGAGCGCGGGCGAAGTGCGGTCGTGGTGCGGTGTGGCAGGCGCGGCGGGCACGCTCACCCCGACCCCCTCGGCCACCCTGGCCGCCAGGTCGTGGTCGACGTTGTTGAGTTCGGTGACCGTCCGCGCCCGGACCTCCCGGTCCTCGACCTTGCCGAGTTCGAACCGGAACGCGGCGACGATGTGCCGGCGTTCGACCGGGGACATGCTGTTCCAGAACAACGTCGCCTGGCTGTAGAAGTCCTTGAAGCTCTCGCTGCGCTCCCGGATCTTGTGGCCCGAAACGGCTTCGGTGTAGTGCCGGAAGACGTCCGCATCGGCGATCGCCGGGCAGCCGCCGCCGAGCGTGTTCGGGAAATAGCTCGTCCGTCCCTTGTGGACTTTGTGCTGGCCGTGCCCGTCGCGCTGGTTCGTGTGCACCGGTGCGATCGGCCGGTTCACCGGGAGCTGGGAGAAGTTGGGGCCGCCGAGCCGGATCAGCTGGGTGTCGAGGTACGAGAAGTTCCGTGCCTGCAACAGCGGATCGTTGGTGAAATCGATGCCGGGGACGACGTTCGCGGTGTGGAAGGCGATCTGTTCGGTCTCGGCGAAGAAGTCGTCGGGATTGCGGTCCAGCACCATGCGGCCGACCGGCCGGACGGGCACCTGCTCCTCGGGAATGATCTTCGTGGCGTCCAGCAGGGCGAAGTCGAAGTCGTGCTCGGCGTCCTCGTCGACCAGCTGCACACCCAGTTCCCACTCCGGGTACTGCCCGGACTCGATCGCGTCCCACAGGTCGCGCCGGTTGAAGTCGGGGTCCTTGCCCGCGATCTTCTGGCATTCGTCCCACACCAGGGAATGCGTGCCGAGGACGGGCTTCCAGTGGAACTTCACGAAGGTGCCCTTGCCTTCGGCGTTGACGAGCCTAAAGGTGTGGACACCGAATCCCTGCATCATCCGGTAGCTGCGCGGCAGGGCGCGATCGGACATCAGCCAGAGCACCATGTGCAGGCTCTCCGGTTGCAGCGAGACGAAGTCCCAGAACGTGTCGTGCGCCGACTGCGCCTGCGGGATCTCGTTGTGCGGCTCGGGTTTGACCGCGTGGACGAAGTCGGGGAACTTGATGCCGTCCTGGATGAAGAACACCGGCATGTTGTTGCCGACCAGGTCGTAGTTCCCCTGCCGGGTGTAGAACTTGGTCGCGAAGCCGCGGACGTCGCGGACGGTGTCTGCCGAACCGCGCGAACCGGCGACAGTGGAGAACCGCACGAACACGGGGATCTTCTCGCCGCTGGTGAGGAATTCGGCGACCGTGTGGCCTGCCAGCGCGTCGTCGTAGGCCTCGAAGAAGCCGTAGGCGCCCGCGCCACGCGCGTGCACCACCCGTTCGGGGATGCGCTCGTGGTCGAAATGCGTGATCTTCTCGCGGGCGTGGAAGTCTTCGAGCAGCGTCGGACCCCGGGTTCCCGTCGTCAGCGAGTCGTCCGTGTGGTCGACCCGGACACCTTGCTGCGTCGTCAACGCGGTGCCGTCCGGATCCACCCTGCTTCCGCGGAGTTGTTCGTCTTTCGCGTCTTCTCGATGCTGTGCCACAGGTCTCGCCCCTTCGCGGTCGTGGGTTCCCTCGCGGCTACCCCCAGGCCGTTTCCGTAAACGGGCGCGTGTGCGAATCGGGGACTCCGGGTAACCGGCATTCGTGTTCCCGAGGAGGTGAGTGATGGGTGACGTCCGGAACCACTGGATGGCGCCGGCCGGCTGGGTCGCGAGGGTGTTCCGTATTCCCGGAGAGGAACGCCGGAGCTTCGTCCAGACCGTCAAGGCCGCGGCCGCGGCGGTGATCGCTTGGGTCGTGGCGACCTCGGTCCTTGAGCTGCCGCAACCTTTTCTGGCCCCGTACGCGGCCGTGTTCCTCGTGCAGGCCACCGTCTACCGGTCGCTGCGAGGGTGGGCGCAACAGGTCGGCGCCGTCAGCGTGGGGGTACTGGTCGCGGCGGGGGTCGGCCACATCGTCCCCTCGGTGACGGTCGCGCTCGGGCTGGTCGTCTTCGGTGGGTTGCTGATCGGCTCGTGGCGGGGGTTCGGCGACTCGGGGGTGTGGGTCGGGGTCACCGGCATGCTGCTGATCTCCTACGGCAGCGCGACGGAACCCGTCCTGCTGGCGGACAGGCTGCTGGAGACCGCGCTGGGGGCCGCGATCGGCGCGGTGCTGAACGCGGTGGTGCTGCCGCCGCTGCACGGGGAGCGCCTGCGGGCGGCGACGTCCCGGCTGGCGTCGGCGATCGCGGACGTCCTCGTCGAGACCGCGGTACTGGTCCGCGGCGGTGAACCGCCCGAAGCGGCCGACCTCCTGCAAGACCGGATGCGCGACGTCCGCAGCCTGGTCGCGGAGGCGGAAGACGCGATCGGCTGGACCAGGGAAGGCCGGTACCTGAATCTTCGCGGACGGCGCGAGGCCCGGGAAGCGCCCTTGGAGAACCTCGTTTCGCTGTGGCCGCCGCTCGCCCAGCTGATCGACGCGGTGAGCGAGGCGGCCCGGAGCGAGCAGCCGTTCCGGCATCCCGGCGAGTACGCGCGCGGAGTGGTCGGCGACCTGCTCGAAGCGCTCGCCGAAGTAGCCCGTTCGGGTGACCCGGACCGGCTCGACCGATGCCGCGAGCTGGTCAGCGAGATCGATCACCTGCTCGTCACGCCCACGGACGAAGTCGCGACGTCGATCGGGCTGGGGGCGATGGCCCTGCCCGCCCGTCGTCTCGTCCAGCGGCTTCACGCCGATTAAGCCGGGGCGACGGCGGGTAACCGTACCCATGGTCAGCGACAGCAAGCGGATCGTGGTCACCGGCAACGTCGGGATCGCCGTGGTGGGCGCGCTCGCCGCGGCCACAAGGGCGCGGGAGCGGCCGTGAACGAGAAAGAACTGCTGCACACGCTGACCAAGGTCGTGACCACTTTGGACAGTACGCCGGTGCGGTTCGCCGTCGCGGGCGGCCTCGCCGTGTACGCGCGGGGCGGGCCGCCGTCCGACCACGACGTCGACCTCTTCCTCAAACACGAAGACATCCCCGAGGCGGCGGAAGCGCTGGAAGCCGCAGGGCTGAGACGAGTACGCCCACCGGAGGACTGGCTCAGCAAGGTCTACGACGGGGACTGCCTGGTCGACCTGATCTTCCGGCCCAACCATCGCCCCGTCACCGACGAGATGCTCGACCGCGCTTCGCTGATGCGGATCGGGGCGACCGCCGCGCCCGTCCTCGACGGGACGGATCTGCTCGTCGACAAGGTCCTCGTCCTCAGCCCGCATCGGTGCGATTTCGGGCCGCTGTTGCGGATCGCCCGCGACCTGCGTGAACAGGTCGACTGGCGCCGGGTGGCCGAGGAGACCGCCGGATCGCCGTACGCGTGGTCGTTCCTGACCTTGCTCGCGGCACTGTCCATCATCGACGGGAAGGAGCTCCCGATGCCCCAGGAGGCACCTCAATACCTGGTCGCCAGGCTGACCAAGGCGCTGGCGGAAGACCCGAGGACCGCCGAACTCGGCGTGCACATCACCGTGCGAGGCGAGCAGGTCCGGCTCGGCGGCGAGGTCGCCTGCGCCGATCGCAAGGCCGACGTCGAAAGGGTCGTCTGCGAGCACATCGCGGCCGAACTGGTGCACAACGACGTCCGGCTGGCCGACGTCCGCGAACCGTCGCGCGCCGAGGAGATCCGATGATCAGGGTCGCTGCGGTCGGGGACGTCCATCTCGGCGAGGACAACCGCGGCCTGCTGCGGCCGGCACTGGACAACATCGCCGAACACGCCGACGTGCTGCTGCTCGCGGGTGATCTCACCCGGCACGGCAGCATCGAGGAGGCCCGGGTGGTGGCCGACGAGTTCGCCGGGCTCGACGTCCCCGTCGTGTCGGTGCTGGGGAACCACGACTACCACTCCGACCAGGCTGAAGCGGTCAGCGGGCTGCTGGAGGAAAGCGGGATCACCGTCCTGGAAGGCACGGCCACCACCGTGGAGGTGGACGGCGGGAAGCTCGGCGTCGCCGGGGTGAAGGGATTCGGCGGAGGGTTCGCGGGCAAGTGCGCGAGCCGGTTCGGCGAACGCGAAATGAAGGATTTCGTCGAGCACACCATGGCCGCGGCCCAGCGGCTGCGCACCGCGCTGGAAGGGCTCAAGGACGAACGGCCCGACGTGACCGTGGCACTGACGCACTATTCGCCGATCCCTGGCACACTGCACGGTGAACCGCCGGAGATCCACCCGTTCCTGGGGTCGTATCTGCTGTGCGAGCCGATCGACGATGCCCAGGTGGCGCTGGCTGTGCACGGGCACGCCCACTACGGCAGCGAGCAAGGCGTCAGCCCGGGCGGGGTGCCGGTGCGCAACGTCGCCCAGCCGGTGATCCGCGCGGCGTACGCGACATATGTCCTCGAACCCGCGAAGGTGCTTACATGAGGGAACGATTCCACGGTGAACTGAGCGTCCTCGGTGAGCTCCTCTCGGCCATGTGCGGCATGGCGGGTGAGGAGCTGCGCCTGGCCAACCGGGTCTTTCTGGACCGTGATGCCGAAGCCGCTGTCGAACTGGCGATGGTCGAGGCGAAGCTGAACGCGGCGCGGACCGAATGCGAGGAGACCGCGCAGAAGCTGCTCGCCCTGCAAGCGCCGGTCGCCGGAGACCTGCGGACCGTGCTCGCGGCGGTGTTCTGCGCCGACCGGCTGGAGCGGATGGGCGACCTGGCCCAGCACATCGCCGACCAGGCCGCGCGGGAGCCCGAGTTCGCCGTGCCCGGCCATCTCACCGGGCAGTTCGGTGAGATGGCCGGCCTGGTGTGCTCGATGGCGGAAGACCTCGGCGCGGCGGTCGAGGGACCGACGGCCGAGGTGTTCCACTCGCTGGCCCGGACCGATGAGCGCGTCGACGCGCTGTACGAGGAGCTGATGACGCTGGTCACCGGTCCGGAGTGGACGGACGGCGTCGGGCCCGCGATCTCGGTGGCACTGCTGGCGCGGTTCTACGAGCGCTTCGCCGATCAGGTCGTCTCCGTCGCCCGGCGGGTGGATTTCGCGCTCACCGGTGAGTTGCCGGAATCCGCGGTACGGGATGCGCCTGCCGAGCTTTGAGCTCTGGCACGTGAAGGCCTTGTTTGCCACTCACGACCCGGGTTGGGGGCGTGGTTGGCGGGGTGGTTGGCCGTTGAGTGTGGTGTGATCTGCCGTTCAGTCCGGGCCGGGGGCTCGGTCCAGGTGCGCGAGCCTGGCCATGCCATAACGCCGCAGGACAGCGTGCGCCGTGGACGGGTTCGACCTGGGCAGGCAGGCCTCTGCGGGCCCTGGACCGGACCTTGATGATCCGCCGTTCGGTCCGGTCGGGTCCGCGGCGCACAGTGACGGGGACGAGATGAGCGATCGACCATGGCGGCTTCGCCGTGGACCCCACGACCTGGACCGTTCCGCAACCCGCGGCAATGCCCAGCCCTCGTCCCACAACGCACCGGGCCAGCGGGGGAACTCCCGGCAAGGGGCAACGGTGGTGGGTTAGCGTGGGTCACGAGGCCTCAAGACAGCCGGTGCAGATGTTGTGATCCACACCGAACCCGGAGGCTTCCCGCATGCCAAGACCATCCGACTACCTGTCGCCTCGTTCGCGACGTCTCGGATCACCAAACGTGGGCGTAACGTCTGTGGGCATGCCGAGGGGCCCGTCGCCGGTTTGGCTGGCGGGCTCCTCGGGTCATGCAGGTCAGGCGGGGGCGCGGTGGAGGGTGTTGCGCCGGGATCTTCGTAGCGGATCCAGATACTGGGGTGGGATGAACTCCGGTAGTCCATCGGCTGCCATGCGGACTTGCCAGTCACCGTGGTGGATCAGGCGATGATGAAAACCGCACAGCAGCACGAGGTTCCGGAGATCGGTGGGGCCTCCGTCTGCCCAGTGATGAATATGGTGGGCGTGACAGTTCTTGGGTTTTCGGTGACACCCAGGGAACACACAGCCCCGATCACGGATATTGAGCGCCCGTCTCTGGCCTGGAGTGACGAACCGTCTCAGGCGTCCCACATCAAGAGGTTCACCGGCCGCGTTCATCACGACCGGGAGCATCAGGCAATCGCAGGCGGCCATCCGGGCGTCGCGTGCGGTCATCTCCCCGACGAAGTCGAGGCAGGCTTTCCCGATCCCGGTCTTGAGCTCTTCCAGGCCGATCGTGACGTGCACGAGAGTTCGGTAGCCGCTGGTGCCGGGCTGATCCGGGCACGCGATCGCCAAGTCGAGGAGCTCGGCCCACGCGTCGCCCTGGCGCTCGCATTTCATCCGCAAGTCAGCTTGCCCGAACTCGTCCACCGGTCGCGGTTTCGCATACGCCTCCAGCGCAGCTGCGGTGCGGGCGCCGAGTTCGTCGTCGAGGAGGCCGGTGAGTTTCCAGAACCCATCCCGACGACGCTCCAGGGTCACTTCCCGGCGTGGCTGTTTCGGTTCGGGGTCTTTGGGTTCGTTGCCGTCGGGGTCGAGCCAGCCGAGGATGTCCTCTTCGGCCTTCGTCACCTGCCGGGGCCCCGCGTCCCGGGCCAGGTTGGCCAGGACTTTCTCCGCGTGCTCCCGGTCTTCCGCGGAGGTGTCGGCCGGGAGTCTTTTCAGGATGTCCAGGATCTGGTCGATCCGGTGCTCACCGATGAGCCCTTCGGCAGCCACCGCGGCCGTGGTGGGTGCGACAGCCGGGACTTCGGTGCCGTCCAGGGCCCGGGTGGGGTTCAGTGCGATCGCCCGCTTCACGATCGGCCCGGCCTCAGCCCGCGACAATCCCGCCACATCGGCGAACCACGCCGCCGTCGACCCATAGCCATACAAGTCTTTCGAGCCCCGAGACTCGATCTCCGCCAGGAACCGCCCCATCGCGGCCGACGCCACCCGCATCACCTGCAGAAACTGCCGCACGCCATGCGCAAGCTCCAGCTCGCCGGCACGCCACAACTCCTGCGGGAGTTCAGGAAGGAAGGTCTCGGACACCCCTCAATAATACACCCACATTTCGAACACGTGTTCGTAATTTTACGTCACCACAAACGTGCACATTTCCCACTGGCGGGTGAATCAGTGGCTTTCCGCAATTTGGCGAGGGCGTCGTGAGTGGTGCTCTGGCGCTCGGTGCGGCACGTTCGAGACAGACGGCGCCAAAGTGCGCTGGGAAAACGGTCGTGAGTGGCG
>NZ_JBHXJK010000044.1:35841-67525 GCF_042723255.1 Amycolatopsis thailandensis | reverse complement strand
GCCGACGCCGAGGTCGCCAAGGCCGTCAAGGCGTTCCTGAACGTCGCCGCCACCGACGGTCAGAAGCCGCTCTCGGACAAGGGCTACGTGCCGATCCCGCAGAGCCTGCAGGACAAGGTCCTGACCGCCGTCAAGGCCATCGCCTGACCCTGTCGCCAGTCCCTGGGGGTCTGTGGGTGTCCCGGGTGCCACGTTCGAGACGCTGAACGTCCCGGGTGTTGCGCTCGAGACTCGCTCATCGTTTGAGGCGAGGAGCATTCACCGCCCGGCACGCCACATTCGGACGAGGGGTGCGAGGCGCTTACGCTCGCGGCTGCTTCGAGCGTGGCGAGATCCTCTACCGTGCTGCGGGCACGGTCAGCGCAGCACTTACGCGAGTTGCCGGTTCCGCGGCCGGTCGGGCCGTGCTTGTCATAGCCGAGGTCATCGGTGAGCTCGCCCTCGATCGCGGACTCCAGCAGCCGCTTGGTCAGCAGCTGCAGCACCCCGCCCTCGCCGGTCAGCTTCAGCCCGCTGGCCTTGGCGCTGCTCAGCAGCTGCGCGACGAGCTGCCCCTCCAAACCCAGCTCGGGCTTCGAGTCCTCGGCGTTCTCCACGCCGGACATCATGTCGGTCATCAGGTGCACTTCCATGATCGGGAGTTACACCGAACGTTTTACAGTCCCTGATCTGGCCGTAGACCAGGTCACCGGGAACACCGGGTTTGCAGATGCCGATGTGGTCCGCGTCCACCGGAATCGGAGTCTGGACCGGGATGCCGGGGTCAGCCGAGCCCGCGTCGACCACCTGCACACCCTTGGTTGGCCGGGTCTCGTAGAAGATCTTGTGTCTGATATCCGTTGCCGGGTGCACGGCCCAATTACGGTATCGGGTGTTGAGCTGCCGGAGATGCGCGCTATTACGCTCCAGGGCGTCGATGGCCGGAGTCTTGCGATACACGACGCTCAACGCCTTGACGACGGCCTTGGTGACGATGTCGGAGCCGGTGTGCGGGGTGGCCAGGAACACCACCCCACGGGCGGCGGTAGCGAACTCCGTGTAATCGGCCCGGCCATCGGCCGCGTGCAGCAGCATCTCCTTCACCACCAGCCCGCCCATGCTGTGGGTGACGAAACACAGCGGGCGTTGCCCGATCCCGTGACTCTCCAGGCAGGCCAGCAGGTTGATCGCCCGATCCTGAATCGGCATCGCATGACCCAACCACCGACTCGACGCCGCCTCATACCCCACCGACCAGACAGCCAAGCCCTCGACGTCCCGCCCGAGCCACTCCGGCCAGAACGAACCTTCCCGCTTCGTCGACCAGCTTGCGCGGGCGTCCCCGTCGAGACCGTGCACGAACACGACGTCCAACACCGGGGCCTCGTCCGCACTCACCTCGACGAGCTCGGTCACCGCTTGCCCCTACAACGAATTCGTGCCGCCCACCGCGACTTCGGCTTGGTGAACTGTCGCTTGCCGCCGCAGCCTCGTTACACGCCCGATCACCGTCCGTAAACATACGCTCAGACCGCGAATCGGTCGAAGGACGGCTAAGCGCGCTCATGCCAAGAGCGGACGCCGAACACATCGGCGCCCCGGCCGGGCGGCAGGCGAAACGCCGCACCATCCCCGCAACGTGCGAACGCACGCTTGCGGCGCGACGCGCCCGGTGGTGGCCGATCTGCCATTCGAGACGCTGCTGACGGCCGCCCGCGCAATCGATCGCGCCATCAGCGATCGTGGGTGGATGCGGACGTTGATCTGCAAGCCGTTCGGATCGCGGGTGGAAAGATCTGATAGATGGTCGAAGTGGATACGACGATGAGGGCTGGCTCCGATGTGGTGGTGGCGATCCGTGCTGTCGACGCCGCGTGTGAAGTGATCCGGCGTTCTTATGGCGGCGCTGTAAAGCGATTCGAGAAGGGCGACAGGGATTTCGCCACAGGAGTGGATTTCGCCGCGGAGCGCGTAATCCGGAGGGTGCTGAGGGAGGCTTACCCGCGCGATGTGATCCTCGGTGAGGAGTACGGCACGGACTCCGGGGACGGGTCGCGGACTTGGCTGGTCGATCCGTTGTGCGGCACCGTGAACTATGCGGCCCGGACGCCGCTGGTCGCGGTCAACATCGCCCTGCGTACCGAGAGCGGCGTGACGGTGGCGGTGTCGGCGGATCCTTTGTCCGGCGAGGTTTTCTGGACCAGTCGCCACGGCGCGTTCCTCCGCCGCGACGGTCGCGACGAGCCCTTGGTGCCCGGGGCAGGCGACCGCGTCGTGGATGTCAATCTCGACCCGCCCTTCCCTAATGCTGTGGCCTTCCGCGCTGCCCGGATGCTGCTGGACGATGCCTTCATCGAGGATTTCCGTCCCCGCGTGGTGTCCACGAGCCTGGCTGTGGCCTGGGTCGCGGCCGGGCGGCGAGCCGGCTACATCACCGACGGGCACCTGCTGGACAGCGTCCATTTCACCAGCGGTATCGCCCTGTGTCAGGCGGCAGGCTGTGTGGTGACCAATCTCGCCGGGCAGCCAGTGCACTCCGGCATCCAGGGATTGGTCGTGGCCGCCGACCCCGAGACCCATCGGAACCTGATCGACCTCGTTTCACGCCATCGCAACGAATGAACATCCGCTCATGCCGCGATGAGGACGTTTAGGCAGGCGGGTTGACCAGCTCATGCTGTCCGGCCACCGCGGGAATCTGGCTCACGCCCGCCGAAAATGCCATGAGTTTGAGACTGATCATGGCGACGTCGCCGTGAGACAGCCGAGAAGACTCAGGTCGCGCAAGATCGACATGTCACGAGCGGTGAGACCCTACACACCTTGAACTCGAGGAATTCAAAGTGGATCTGAGGTGTCAGCAGCCGGGTGAGCCAGTTGAGGAAGTCCTCGTTGCCGACCTTGCTGTGCGGGTCCATGGTGGTACCGACGATCGTGTGGTCGGTGTCGCTGACGCCCCAGACCATGTAGCCCTTGTCCTGGCTGCCGAGCGCGGCGGAGTTCGCCAGCGCCGAGATGTACTGGCCGATGTCCTCGGCCTTATAGAAGTTCTCCTTGAACTCCACCCATTCCGTTTCCCGCGGCAGCGCGATCAGTCGGTGCAATAACGCGACCAGGCGAGCATCCTGTCCTGGACGCGGTTCGTCAGGCACCTCAGACCCCTCTGTTCGGCCAGCCGTTCAAGAGCACCGAGTCTAGCCGCGGTGCGGACTCGACCCATGGTCGCGGCACGCGTCACGGTCCGTCGACGCGAGTCGGCGCCGTGGACTTCGTCTGCAGCCACGCCCGGGGTGGCTATCCGGGCGGGAGTGTTGGAATGGGTGGTTCGGGCACTTGCATGGTCGCGATGAGATGTTGTCCGCATTTCAGGTGTTCCTGGGCATCGTCGGGGCCCTGTCCGGGGAGTCGTGCGAGGCCGAAGTGCGCGCGTGCTTGTTCATCGATACATTGGCTGGCTGTCGCCTCGGCAAGGGCGCGCTCGAAGTGATCGGCAGCATCTGAGAATCGAGCAGTGGCAAAGTTGATTTCTCCGAGGCCGTTGTCGGCAAAAGCTTGCTCGATCCCGCTGTCGACCGTTGTAGCGAGCTCGAGTGCACGTCGCATGTGTTTAAAGGCCTGATCGACGTTAGACAACGCCAAATGGGTTACCCCGAGATCGTGGTGGGTGTGGGACTCGCCGAGAAGGTAACCGGACTCCTGTCGCAGGGTAAGCGCGCGTGCTGATCGCTGCAGGCCCTCCTGGAGTTGGCTCGCGCACCTCAGTCGGGAATGTGATCGACTTCGCCGCGGTCGATCCCAAAGGAGTGCCCAGTCAGCAGTGCCTCCAGCGGCGCCGTGTCGACGACGGTGAGAGTATTGATCCGCGTTCCGGACCGGAACTCGGGGTACCAGGAACCTTGCGGCGTATCGGAGAGCTCGCCGTCGCGTGGCGCGATCACGAGCAAGCCCGAAGAGAACTCGTGGCGTCCCTCGACGTAGTGGAAGTCGCCGGCCGCAGCGTCGTTGTACGAGAGCAGAAACGTCTGGTAGTGGCCGGGGTTGCCGAAGTAGAACGACTCGGTGTAACCGAAGCGGTTGGCCCCTATTATGAGACGCACCCCTTCTGGAGTTTCGTCGACGCTCCCGAAGTTCGCCTGCGCCAGGTCGACATCCAGCAGGTTCGCCGTAAGCCGGTCCGTCCGGATGGGGAACTTCGAGTGCCGCATCGTGATCGAGAAGGCATCGATGGGCTTGAGCGCGCCGGCTGCAGTGACGGTGACGATCACGTCTTCGGTGCGGTACACGCGATACAACCGCTCGGGCACGTGATCGCGGAGCAGCCCTGCCAGCAGCGGCGTCCCCAGCGCACTGTCGAGATAGTCCAGCGGCCGCCCGCACGCGATCTTGTTCAGCACGTGGATCTCGTCCGGCATCGATCCGCCCTGCTGGGCCGGTCCACCCGACAAGCTGGCGAAAGCAGTCAACGCCGCCCTTGCGCTGTTCGCCACCATCCGGCTGTCATCGTCGGAAAGGATGATCAAGGCCTCGCGCGCGGCTTCGGCGGATGTACTTTCCTCCTTGCTCAGTTCGACCAGGATCTCGACGCCTGCCTCGCGGTCTCGCGGCAGCGACGCCCGCAAGACGCGGGCGACCTCGGAGGGAAACTTCGCATAACGGTCGGCCGTCCACGCGACGTTGCGGGCGAGCGCGACGTCGTCGACGGTCCCACCGCTGCTGCGGTGGGGTTTGGGTAGTCCACGCGCGTTCAGCACACCGAGGAGGTGGCCGTAGATCTGCGCGAGGGTGAGCATTTCGGGGCCATTGGGCCGACCCGCATCGAGGAGCTTTAGCAGTTCCCCGGTGAAGGACGTGTGGCGCGCGTCGGCCGGGGCGATGGACAGTTCGTTGGCGGCAGAGGACGTGAGCGTGAACCGCCCGGGCATGTCGATCTGACCGAAGACGGCCGATCCGGGCTCGGTCATTGCCTGGACGGCCCGGCCGGAAAAACAGCAGTCGAGAATCAGGATGTGATGCTTTGCCCGGCTGCGGCGGAAGATCTTGTTGACCAGAGAAAGCGACATCGCCGTGAATTCGACGTGTGAGGCATCGGTGGAGGAAAGTCCGAGATGGAGTGCTCCGTCATCGTCGAGAACTCCGTGCCCAGCGTAGTAAATGAACAGGGTGTCTTCGGCAAGATTTGCGATTTTCGCCATCGCCACACCAAGCTCACCCGCGTTCGCCGGTTCGAGGTACTGGATACAATTATCCGGCGCGAAGAGCCCGGTGTCCGGCCGCGTCAGCACGCCGGCGAGATCGGTGACGTTACCCTGTACGCCGGGGAGATCTGGCAAGGCAGCATCCTGGTACTGAGAAGTGCCGATGAGGATCACCCAGGAGCGTTCGGGGTCGGGCTGCAGCACTAGCTACCTGCCTTGTTCGGTGGTGAGGGCGTTCTTGATAAGGGACTCAGCGTCACTCATCCGGTGGGCCGTGACGGTCACCGAGCGGCCTCGGCCCTCCGTGGTGGCGATTTCCACCGTGATGACCGAACGTCGCTGGTGTAGCCAGATCGCCAGAGACCGTGCCAGCACTGCGGCCGCGCCGACGCCGAGCGTCACGACGAGGCGGTCCGCGGGATTCCCCATTGCTCCGGGTACCGGAGCCGCACCGGCCAGGGTGAGCCGTCCGCGTAGTTCGTCTTCGGTCGACAGCCACCGCATCAGCTCCCGGAGCTCATCCTGCCGGCCCTCGGAGACAATGCGGATCATGGCCTGATTCGGATCCGGGCGAGCTGGTGGCGCTGCGGGGCCCAGCATCCGGAGCCACGCCGTAGTCGCCGGTTTTTTCACCTCGACCGGAATCCTCCGGTACGCCTCGGGAACGGCGGCGCTATCCGGTAACACGACCTCGCGGTAGAAGCTGTCGGAAATCATTAGGGCCAGTTCCGCACCGGCAGCCTGCTGTTCGGACTTAACCTGTGATGCCTCGAGCAGCTGGAAGGTGAAGTTCACCGAACGGTCGCCGTCGTCCCGCACGTCGCTCGCGTGCAACGCCATGCGCAGTCGTATCCGGGCCGCGTCGGCATGGGTGGCGTTGTACCGGCGCATCTCGGCCAGCAGGCGGTCGGGTAGCCGAGCGGCGAGATCCACCTTTGGGATCTCCGGCGGCAGGAGGATCATCGCGCCGTCGCCGGTGTTTTCGACGAAGGCTTCGTCCCATGGAATGCCCGCCCCCGCGAAAGCCGAACTGAGCATCGTCCAGAGGCCTTCATGCATGGTCGTCAAGCTGGTAACGCTACGCGCCGGATCGTTGTATCCGGCGATGTCGACGGCCACGATCGTGCGCTGCACCGGAAGACCAGGCACCTCATCACGCCGTATCGCGACGACGTTGTCAGTCGGCCTATTCCGGAAGGCAGCGCGTGGGCGGATGAGGGTGGCGAGGCGGTCGGGGTAAGTGCTCGGATCGCCGAGCGCCGGCCGGAAGGCCGGGGTGCGGCGGGACAGCACCGCGACGACCTGGGTGAAAAACGTGCCGGGACGCATCATCGCTCCTGGTTCTCTGCAGGGTGACGCACCGGCGGCGGAAGTGGCGGCGGTGCGCCGTCGAGCTGGGCCGGGGGCTTGCAACCAACCGCGTCCGGAACGCCTGGCGCATCGGCCGGTTTCATCGGGATCGGCAGGAGGGCGGTGAGATGTCCCACCATCACCGGCGCGGCGACGCCGATGGCAACTGCGGCGAGCGGCCCGGCCACTTGGCCCGACGCTGCCGTGGCGGCGGCGAGGATCCCGCCGATCAACATCCGGATCGTCTCCGCAACTGCGTAGGCAGCAGGCCCAGCGGTGGGTCCTTCGCCGGTAACGCGCCAGGGCCACGCGCCCTTCTGGCGCACCGCGACGTAGAGCTCGAGGCCCTCGACGATGAAGCCGCCGGTCAAGCCCCACAACCCCGCGTGTACCCAGTTCACGCCCGTTAGCCTAAAGGGCTCAACTCGATGGGCGCCATGTCGTCTGGGCGGACTGGTTCGGCGCGCTCTTACAGCGGCTGCGCCCGTCGGTCGACGAGTTCGCACTGCAACTGCTCAATCACCGCACCGGACCAGCCATCATCCGGCGGGCAACAGCTCGGCCCGCTGCTCGACAACGCCATCGACATAATGACCACGCTGTTCGTTGACTGGGTTCGAAGCCCACATGTAGGGAGGAGACCATGACCCTCCTCGACCGGACACGCAGCCGCGCAGGAGAAGACCGTGACACCGGAGCGCGCGGCCGTGCGCCGCGCCACACCGGGGCCGGTGCTGCGACGGGCGCTGGGCAACCACGCGCTCGCCGATCCCGCGACCGCCCCGCCGATCCCGCGACCGCCCCGCCGATCGTGGACAGCGTGCTGCGCTCGGACGGGCAGCCGCTGGACGATCAGTCGCGGTCGGTCATGGAGTCCCGATGCGGGCACGACTTCGGGGCCGTGCGGCTGCACACCCGGTGTGACGTTGAGCAGATCGCCCCGGGCCGTCCGAGTCCGCTACCTCCTACCGAAGCCGCCTTCGACGCGATGGTGTCATCGCACTACACGTTCTTCCGCGAGGAGTTCCGGAACGATGTCGCCTTCTTGAGAAAGGTGGAGGACGGGCGTTGCAGCGGAACGTTCGACAGAACCGTGTACTTCCTGCAGGCGGCCAAACAACATCAACCTGCCCCCAAGTCTTCTATGAAGGTGTCCAGCACGGCCTCGACGACGGCCGACTCGTATCCCGTGAGCGAGGCTATTGCGCTGACGTCGGTGAGCGTGGCTTCGGAGATGTTCGTCGTCAGGTCGTTCACGGCATCGAACATCTCCCGGGCCACGCGCACGGCGTCAGGATCAGGCACTGAAGTCGAATCCTGATCCTCGTCTCGGTATGCCTTCAGGTAAGGAAGCGACGCGTCGCGCGCGTCTTCCATACGAGCGAAACGTTGTCGTATGGCGGAAAGTGGCGCGGTGCGCACTGCCTCTATAACGTGCACCGCCTCAAGGCTAGTAAATCGAGCACTTCGCTACAGACGTCGTTGACCTTTTCGTCACCGAACAGTCCTAGCAAGGTATCGAGCAGCATGTGTGGGTAGACCGGGTTTCGCAGGTTGACCTCGCGCTGCACCGATCGGAAGACAACAGCCTGCTCCGCGCTGCCCGGCGGGGACTCGAACATGCCGATCAAGCGGCCCACCTGCAGAGCCTCCAGCTCGGCTCCCTCCAGCGGATCCGGTGTGAACCGAGCGGGGTCCTCGTGGGCAACGGCCGGCTCGGTGGAGCGGTCGTGGCACGCCAGTACCAGCGCGATCACTTCGAGGGCTGCTGCAGACGGTTCGCCCCCATGGTTCCCTTGCTTAATGATCATTTCGACGCGCGCTGCGGAAACCGCTTTGAGCAGGTCGAAGCGACAGGCCCGCTTCTCGATCGTCTGAGCCAGCTCGCCCAGCCGTTGACGAGCGGCTTCCGCGGCGCCTGAGTAGCCATCGAAATTCTCGACGTACTGGGCGAACCGGTTGGCGATTACAACCATCTCCGTGGCCACGCCCGGTACGACCTGGGGAAGGGGGCGCTGACGCTGCGCTTTCTCGCGCTTCTGCCTTGCCCGGTGCGCCTATGCCGCTTCCCGCTCATTGGTTCAATCTACCCAGGTTGCTCACCAGGACGATTGAAAGCGCCGGGTGGTGTGCAACTCCCAGCGAAGAACGGTGGCCGTAGATGATGGTCGTGGCGAGCGTTTGTGATCTTCTCGTCGTGCACGGGCTCGCGGTGGAGCTAGATCGTGTCTTGAGCGGCGCCAGGAACGTGGCGACGATGGCGGCGGCGAACAAGCCGTCAGCGATCCTGATCGGGCACCAGGCTCGGGCGTTCGCGGATACCTCTTTGAGCAGCAGTTGGGCGAGTTGATCCTTCGCCGCCGAAGTAGCCGGCTGCGCTGCAGTGGGCGCATGGGCTCAGACGCGACCAAGAACCTCAAAGCAGAGATGCTGCGTACTCTTGCGCCAGAACATGCAAAAGTAATCCAAATGCTCTCCGACGCGATCGGCAGACGACGCGCATGATCCGGACGTGAGGTCCCAAAGGCATATGATCGCAAGTTGTGCGCTGAACCAGAGCGTGGACTCGTACGATGTAGTGTGCCGACTTGGGTTGAAGGTGGCGAGGTTCAGCCGGTGTAGGCAAGCGAGCGCGGCGCGACCGTTTCCCACTTTACTCTCGTACTACGCACAGCTCCAGGCGCTCGGCAACGGTGTCGTACCCCCAACAAGTAGAAACGGCACTGCGCTACCTAGCCGCCGTTGCGACCTTGGTCAGGTAGCGGTCATGCTGCGCGCTGTAATCCAGTCTTCCATGCCACTGAGCATCGCCAGCGCATCTCGGAAGAACTGGAGGACGGCGTCCCGGCCGCGAGCGGACCCGAAGATTTTCGTCATCGTCTTCTCGTAGTCGTTGCCCTTCCAGTGGGCAACGGCCTTTGAGCGAACTTCTTGGAGGCTGCGTAGGAAGGCGATGTCGCGATCGACGTATGGGTACCCTTCTTGGGTCATCCACCGGCTTAGCTTGCTGATGCTGCCCTCGTTCTCAACCTTCTCCGCGAGTAGTAACTGGATACTCTTCGTCGCCAGCGCATCGACGAACAGCTTGGTCAGGATGGCGACGGCGCCTTCAAACTCGGCCTGAGAGTTGTCGAGGGGTAAGCGGAGGCGCTGCAATAGCCCAGTATCAGCTTCCGCCGGCTGTTTGAACAGGCGCCAACCAAAATGTGGCTCCCAGATCCCCGCGAACGAGCTGTACTTGGACCGGACTTGCAGGTCTTCGGCGGACGGTTCAGCGAATTGTGCCAGCAGTGATCGCCGCATGAAAGTATCGCTTGGTGCGGATTCTGGTGCGACGTTGAAACTTAGCCAGTAGTCGCGTTCTTGACGTGGCAAGCCCTTGCCGAGGTCGCCGAGGAAGACTATCACTTTATCGGCATGACTGTTGTCGATGTCGAGGCCCCAGAGTGCCGCGCAAGCCAGGCGACCATCGGAAACAGTGTACAGCTCAGGTTTGTCATAGTACTTCTTCAATACTTCGCGTCGGAAGTAAACCGGCGTGAGGTACTGCGGTGCATCAGGATTTCCTCCGAAATAATCGGACAACGCGTCTTCATTGCAGGTGTGGCGTATATCGTCGCCGTCTTCGTTCATGCCGATGATAAACTCTGGATAGTGGTCGTCCTCTGCTTCGTATGGCCAGATGCCCGACTTGTCGACTGCAGGAGGTGTCAAAATACGCTTGGCAAGGTAGCGTGTGAACGGCGGCCGAGAAGAATCGTCGCCACCCGGAAAAAGTTCTGCACGCGTATGTTCGTCACGCCACGTGCTCCGTTTGGGCAAAGTATCGTCCGTCTTCCCATGTCGAATGGAGTCGATGAACAGCACCAGCAGTAGTTGTCGTGCCGCCTGATACTGGCGGAGTAGCTTCGTTCGGACCTCTACCCGGCTGCCCTTGATCTTGACGGCAGTTTCGAATGTTCCGTCGTCATTAGGTTTCAGGAACGATGAACTCGCCTCTTCCCAAAATAGGTTATGAAACAGGCGGAATTCCTGGGATAGTTCGGTGACGTCCGGGAACGCCTGGTGGAACATGCGGTGGATTACCAGCGCTTCGAAACCATCGCGGCCGCCGCCGGGCTCGTAGACGGTTTCAGTTTCACCATCTCCCCAACGTTGCGAGAATCCTGGACGGAAATCGCTCTTTCGTAGGTCCCACGCGGTGCGCGCCAAGATTTCGTCGCGTGCTGCAGGCGGTGCCAGCGCGCAGAAAATGCCACCGTTGGCCTGCTCTTCGCGCCAACTGTCGCTGACCACCGTCCAGCCCGACTGGTCGCCGCCCACAAATCGTTGGTGTACGTCTCCTTGCGCCAGATCCATAGCCTTAATTATACAACGCTCAGCAGTTGATTCCAGTGACCGCCACGGAACTCGCTTTGTCGTTCGGTGTTGAGCCAGCAGAGATATGCGGAATCGGTGTCGTTGCTGGCCGTCATTCCGATGTGAGAGTGGGCGCCGCCGTCGATGACACCACTGCTGAGGCGGCGGTGGGATCGGCCGTCGGGGCCGACGACTACCGCGACCGGCCCGGGCTGCTACCTGGCTGCACTCCTACGATCTAATGTGCGCGGAGTGTGGTCCAGGTTCGCGGTTTTTGAAAAAACGGTATACGGCAGGGTGCAGGTGTGCGGGGAGGGCAGGGGAGCCCCGCTGTAGGCAAAGGTGCTGTTGAATGGACGGGACGTTGTCTCCGATTGGGCTCCGTTGCCCACGGCGGTCGCCTCCGGTGGCGCTTGACGAAGTCGAAGACAAGGAAGCCCTCTATGCGGCCTCCAGCCCCGATGACCGCGTCGGCCAGCTGACCATGCGCAATCCCTTCATCGAACTGACCGGGAGGAGCGCGGCGGCGGAAGCCGAGACGCACAGCGACCTGCGGTTCGGTCCTGTGTTCGTCGAGCTGGCGGTACCGGTGCGCCCGTCAACCCCTGTTGATCCGCCGAGTCTCTATCTGGCAGGACTTCGACCGGTGATCTCACCGCGGCCGGCTGGTCTGGCGTCAGCCTGCGGTGATCCACTCTGCCGGGACCAGGGCGCCTTGGCCGTCACGCCACCGCCGGATCACCGCAGAGGCGAAGACCGGTTGCTCCAGGTCTGCGTGTTCCATGGCGATGACCTGGAGCTTGCCGTCCGCGGTGGTGATGGTGTTGGCGATGGCTTGGTATGCGCGCAGGAGAGCTGTCCGGTCGGACTCTGCGGCTGGCTGTAGGTCTGTTCCTTTGTAGTCGGCGGGGAAGTAGACCTGGGAAGGCTGGTCGAGAACGAGCAGCTGCGGCACTGGCCGATTATGGTCGATGAACCACTCGTGCAGGCTCAAGAACGCGGCCAGGTGGTAGCCCAGCCAGTTCTGCCCGCCGCCGATCTCCTTGAGGGGGACTGGTCCGTCGTCGGTGTCGGCCACGACGGTGAGGCGGCGCAGGTCGAACCGGATGGGGGCGTCGGAGTGCTCGAGGACGAGTGCGCGGGCCTTGGCGGTGATCTTCTGGTTGATCAGTGACAGGCTGCTGTTGACCCGGTCGGCCTGCACGTCGTGGCCGAGGGCCTCCTCCAGTTCCTCGATGGCCGCGCGCATCTCTTCGCGCTGGTCGCGGATGCGGGGGGCGACTGTGTAACGTGCGGCGTTCTCCAGGAACAGGCTGATGCGCCCGCGGACGGCGGCGGCGCGTAGCGTGGTGTCGCGGTACCGTGCGGCCTCGCGCATGCCGGCCTCGAGTGCGTCGCGTTCGTCGTGGTTGGCGCCGAGTGCGCGGCGGTGCTCGCGGAGCAATTCTTCTTGCTCGTCGATGAGGGCCTGGATCTGCGGGGTGTCGTCGCTGACGTGGACGACGTTGGCGTTGAGCTCCTCCAGGTCTGTCCGCAGTGAGGTCGCGACGGCGCTCGGGGCGGCCACTTTGCTGTTGCAGACCGGGCATGCTTCCAGAGAGGTGTCAGGGCTGACTTTGAGCAGTGACAAAGAAGTCAAGCGTTCGCGGTGGTCGAGTGCTTGCGTCAGGAACTCGCTGCGGTCGCGGAGTGCGCTTCTGAGTTCAGCGAGCCGGGCGCGCGTCGGCTGGAAGGCGATGCGCAGTCGATCCCGCTCCTGCGAGAGGGTGGCCAGGGGATCGTCTTCGTCCTCGGGGATCTCGGGCAGACCGGGCAGGGGTGCCGAGGCGGCGGTGCCGAGCAGTGCGAGCGCGTCGTCCAGCGTGAGTTCGTCGGTGTTCAGAGGGGCGAGCAGCGAGGTCTCGACCGCTTCCCGTACCAGGGCACGGGCCTGTCCGGACGCGGGCGCTGCGGATTCCTGCTGGTTGAGATCTCGCTCATGGTTGCGCAGGTCGGACTTCATCCGTTGCAGCTGTGCACGTTGCACGGCCTGTTCGGGATCCACAGCCCCGATGAAGTAGGGGAAGATGTCGCGGATCGTCCTGGGACCGTGATCCTCCCCCTGCGAGTGGAACAGGTGGTCGGGATTCGCCACCACGTTTTGGGCTTGAATGCAGAAGTACAGGGCATGGCGGATGGACGGGGCCATGGTGTTGCCCCGGGTGGTTGGCAGGCGGATTGAGAGGTCGATGCCCGTGAACTCGGCGAGCAGGCCGCGCGTGGCCTCGATGGTGAAAGTGAACTGCATCTGCTCTGCAGCCAGCGGGAGATCCCCTGGCTGCTGGAAGACCAGGCAGAGCCGGGGGGATGGGGTGGTTCCGCGCGCTGCCGGGCGGGCTACGAACAGCTGGCGGTCGCCGCGGACGATCTGCACCGCGAAAACGTCGACGTACTCGCGCAGCTTGCCCGCGCTGATGGGGTAGTTGTCGCCGCTACTGGCCATGCAGTAGTTGGTGACATCCCAGATGGAGGTCTTGCCCGTGAGGGAGTCACCAGTGACGATGTTGAGTTCGCCGAGGTTGAAGTCCAGGCTGCGCACCTGACCGGGCTGCTTGCCGTACAGGGTCAGGGACTTGAGCTGCCAGGTCACGGTCGTACTCCAAGCAGGGTGAGGACGGTGGCGGTGGATCCGCCGGTGGGCAGCCACCGGCCGAGCATGAGGGCGGCCTTCTGGATGGCGGCGGCTTCGGCTGACCGGTTCCGAATCCCCTTCGGGGTGGCCTTGTCGCGCAGGGTGAATGCGGCCCCATCCAGAACGAGGACCTGGGTCTGCAGTGCGAACACCAGTCCGGGTCGCACCACGGTGAGAAGTCCGGGGGCGTTGGCGGACATGTGAACTTTGATGGTCCCGTTGTCTTCCGCCCACTGGGCCATGTTGGCGTTGGCGTTCGGCAGCAGGTCCCGGACCGCAGGTTGCAAAGCCATGACAGCGGAGGCGACCACGAGGGGCAGCGGACCGGGGCGTTCGTGCGCGTCCAGGTGGCCTTGGACGACGCGGGCGCAGACCAGGGCGGTGAAGGCCGGGTTGTACAGCGCCCGCTCTTCCCTGCTCCACTCGATAGGGCTGCTCATTTGCTCGACACCGACCCGAGCAGCGCCATAAGGCGCTCCTGGAACTCGGGGTGCCAGCCGACCCGCCGCTCGTTAGCGAGGATCTGGTACGAGCCCTTGGTGACGAACGGCTCGTCGCATCCCGGCCGGATGGGGAACCGGGCATGGTGATCGACCCACCGGTAGATGGCGCGGGCCTCGCGGACCTTGGCCTCCTCCGCGGCCTCGTGCCCCAACTCCTCGCGCATCTCCTCGAAGCGGCTTGACCACTCCTCGACGAGGCGCTTCTCGTACTTGCCCAGCTCACCCGGCCGGAGCAGGTTGTCGTTGACCCACCTCGACCGCTGGGTGAACGCCCGCAGATAGTCGCTGACCGCCTGCTGGATCCTGCTGTCGCCGACATTCACGAGGCGCAGTTGCCGGACGTAGACCTGTTCTCCGCCGTCGGGGTCCGCGCCGCCTGTCTCAGGCAGGTCGTCGTCGATGGGCAGGCTGTCTGGGCCGAAGCCTTTGCGGCGGTCGCTGAACACCGCGTCGAACTCCAAGCCGGTCACCGGCCCCGACGCAGGGTCGCGCAGCTGGGCGACGACCCTGCGGAAGAACCACCCGTCCAGGCGCTCCAGAAAGACCTTCGAGTGTTCGTGGCCCACGGCGAGGCCCAGCAGGCGCTGAAGGCGCTCGGTCGTCTCGTCGATGTCAGGCGCCGCGTCGAGCACGCGAATCCGCTCGAGCAGGGATCGACGCTGGTCTGCCGTCAGCTTGTCCCACGCCTCGTACGCGGACTTGTTGGTCTCGTTCCTGGAGGTGCGACGGGCTTCATCGAGCAGCCCGAGCGCCTTCGCTTCGTCCCGTGGGCTGCCAGGGCCCGGAGGTCGGAGGTGGTAAGCGGCACCCTCTGCGGCGGCCTCGGCGGTCGTGAGCAGGAAAAAGGTGGGGCGATCCTGGCTGGCTGCAGACTCGGCCCAACCGGTGGCCCAGATCCGCAGGCTCTTCCACAGGTCAGTGGCCTTGTCAGTCATCGTGGTCCCGGGGGCGCGGTGCTTGAGCTGGCAGAGGCCCGGTCCCGCGTCCTCGTGGACCTCGATGTCGTCGCCCGCTTCGATGGCCACGGACCAGTCGGGACCGGCTCCTGTCTGTTCGACGCAGAAGTGGAGCGCCTTGCGGAGCTGATAGAGGTAGCCGACCGCCGAAGCCGACGCCTCGAACAAGTCGATCTGCTCACCCATCCCGAACCTCCCCGCCGCTTCGCCCGCCGATCACATGATCCGGCCGTCCCGCCGTTAACCGTGGCGAGGCACTCGCGTGTTACACGGCGTTATAGCAGCGATGAGCTGCTCTCTATGCCGGATGGTGTCGAGTGATGCCAAACAAGACCTTTTCGTCTGGTCATCGAACATCGGCAGTGTCGGGCTATGTCGCCTGGTGTCGGACTGTTACAGACCTCTCGGGTTCGCAGATGCCGGGCGTCACATCACTCACAGGTGGTCGTCGGACACACGGTCATCCTCTTCGCGTGCCCGCCGACGCGCTCCCAGCCTGTTCGCAACTGCATTCCTGCTAGCCTCTGTTCACTTTCACCCTCAGAAGAATCTACGTGTTCTTCGTGCTGGAGGTCGGCGGCCGCTACGTGCACATTCTGGGCACGACAACGAATCCGGACGGCGAGTGGACTACGCAGCAGATCCGCAACCTCGTGATGGATCTCGATGATCGCATCGACGAGTTCAGGTTTCTCATCCGTGATCGGGCTGGCCGGTTCGCGTCCTCGTTCGACGCCGTCCTGGCCGAGGTCGGCATGAAGGCGGTGAGGATTCCGCCGCGTTGCCCGCGGGCGAGCGGCTACGCGGAACGGTTTGTGCTCACGGCCAGAACCGAGCTCACCGACCGGATGTTGATTCTGAGTGAGCGGCATCTGCGCGCCGTGCTCGCCGAGTACATCCGGCACTACAACGGTCGACGACCGCGCCGTTCCCGCGAGCTTTGTCCACCACAGCCGACCCCCCGTGGCAGACCTCAACTCTCAGCGGATCAAACGACAGCGGCTTCTCGAAGGCCTGATCAACGAATACGAACGAGCCGCGTAACCCTACTGGTCAGAGCCGTCGGCAGACTTGTGGAACCCCGCAGGGTGAGGGTGCGGACGTCGAGCTTGTCCATGATGTGGGGACGGTCGTCACAGCCACCCGTCCGGGTGCTGGCGGTGGCTGTGATGCGGTAGCGGTCGCGCACTACGCTACGGCCGGTAGCTGTCGTGGCCGCAGTCGTCGACGGCAAGGAGCGTACGCCGCCCGCAACCGGCGAACACAATGACCCGGACGACGGCTGATCAAACGTGTTGGTGCACTGTTGTCCACCACCCCACTTGGGGTACGTCGGTAGCGCACCGACGTCAGAGCGGTCAGATCGGCTGTAGATATCGAGGTTTGGTCGCACCTAACTTTGTTCGCGTTCACCCAAACGGGTACTTCTGCTGATCAGTCGAAACGTAAGCTGCCGCGATAGCGACCAGTACAACACGGAAATTGACGTACGCGATCGCAGGGGAGGTTGGCGGTGCGTGGATTCGACGACGGCAAGCTCAGTAAACGATCAGCCGGTTACTTTGTCACGGAGTCGAGCCAGCTAGTCGCCGCGCTGTCGCTAGCACAGGGTCAGACGTACGTCCGACAGCCGGTCGTGAAGGCGCTGGTAGCGGACCGCCAGAAGGCATCGTGCAACGGGTCCAGTCCTTTGCTCAAGATCAAGAGGTGCTGCCAGCAAGACAGCCGTCGGGCTAGCGCCGACGTCGGTCTAGCCGGTGCCGTCTTGGGGGCTTCAGGCGTTAATGGCTGCTTAGCACCAACGCGGCCTCGGAAGCTCATAGGACTCAGGGGAACCCGTGTACGGTCGCCAATGTCGCTAATCCGAGTTGGTCCTTTCGCCTATCTGACAAGGCATCCACTTGACAACAGTGATCTTTGTGCACGGAACTGGTGTGCGGGAGAAGGGTTATGCCGACTCCTTCCGGCTCATGCGTGGTAAGGCGGTGCAGCACTGGCCCGGCGTCACCGTGCTTCCGTGCTTCTGGGGTGATGTCCTGGGGGTTCCTCTCGACGCTGCTGCGGCGACTGTGCCGGAATACGACATGTCCCGTGGCGGAGACTTGACCGCCGATGAGTGGCGGGACGACCGCTGGGTACTTCTTGAGGCCGACCCGCTGTATGAGCTTCGGCTCCTAACGGTGGCTCACGCTGGGAATGGTGAGGTCGAACTCCCCGGTTCACAGGTCAGTGCCGAGGACAGGCTCAGCGCCTACCTGAAGTGGTCTGATGGTCTCGCGTCACTCGGCGGGCTGTTGGAACAGTACGGGGTGGACGCCGAGGTGTTTACCGGTGCGGTGCAGGCGGTGTTCGGCTCTGTCGCTGCCCGTGACGCGATTGGGCTGGCCGCCGGCAGCGATAGTGAGGATGAGTTGCGGGAGGCGCTGGCGCGCGCCGTCACTGCAGCCACACTCGTTGCTGCGGACGGCGGGGCAGCCGGTTCGTTTCCTGTCGATGCTATAGGAAGGGACACGATAGTCGCGACGGTGCTCGACGGTTTGCACGGCGCCGACCTCGGCATCGGCATCGGGCAGACGCTTCTTAAGGTCAGTGCCAGCCTGGTGCTTCGGATGGGTCTCTCCCAGGCTGTGGAACGTCGGCGCGGCATGATCATGGACCGAGTAACGCCGTTCGGCGGCGACGTGTTGCGGTACCTGGCGCACGGCGATCCACTGCGCCGGTTTATTGCCGAGACTGTCCGATCGGTCACCGGACCGGTCGTGGTAGTGGCTCACAGCCTGGGCGGGATCGCCAGCCTTGATGTGTTCCGGCTCGGACTGGCGCAGGCAGATCTGCTTGTCACGGTCGGCTCCCAGGGTTCGTACTTGTGCAGTCTCGGCGCTCTGCCGAGCGCGCCCAGTGGCATTGTGGGCGATGTCGCGATGCCGCCGTGGGTGAACGTCTTTGACTCTAGAGATTTGCTGTCCTATCTGGCCGTGCCAGTCTTCGGGGAGGTAGTTGAGGACGTGGAGGTTCGTAGCGGCGCGCCGTTTCCACGGGCGCACAGCGCGTACTTCGCGCTCGACGGGTTCTATACAACGTTGTGGGACCGGTTGCCACGGTGACACTGGCACGGACTCACGCCGTGGTGGTTGGGCTGGACAAGTACGAATTCGGCGCCGACCGCGCTGGCATGGCGGCGCAGGCCCTCGCGTTCGCTCGGTGGTTGCGTGACAGCGGCGTGCCACAGGACAACATTGTCCTGCTGACCTCGCCGTTGCTGGACGACAGCGACGGTTTTCGCAACTTCATGGCAAATTCGGCCTCAGTACAGGATAAGTTGCACCGAGCTGTTTTTGGACTCGAAGGCGACGTGTTCTGGCTGCATTGGGGCGGACACGGCATGGTGGACGAGGCAGGCCAGCGACGGCTGTTCCTCGAGGATGCCAACAGGGACGACTTCCGGAACATCAACCTCGATCGGCTTCTCGCCCTGCTCCAATCTCAGCGTGCCCGCGCGCTGGGGCGCCAGATCATCACGGTCGACGCGTGCCAGAAGTTCCCTGGCCTGAAGGCTCCGCGCCTGCCCGACGGTATTCCGGTACCGCCAGGTAACCCGCCTGTCGCAGGTGCCAAACAGGAGACCCTTTTCGCGTCGCCGTATGGTGCGCGCGCTGTGCACATGTCCCGGCTCGGTGGTGGCGTCTTCACTGCGGCACTGCTGGATTGCCTTGCCGACGTTCACGGAACGGCGTGGCCGCCGGACGTGCGAACCCTGCGGAATGCGGTGAAAGGCCGCGTTGGGAAGATGGTGCCGGATGATCCTGACGCTGCACATCCGATCGTGGTGGAATATAGAGACCAGGATGGCAACCGCGAGCCAGTCACCGTAGTTCCGGCACCCACGTCGAGCACCCTGCCAACGCAGTCCCGCGCTGAGCTTTCCACTTTGCTCGCTGACGCGGCGGTGATCGGCCCGGCTACAATCGTGGATACGCTGTGGCGTGCGGTACATGCAGTATCGCCGATCTCGGTGGACGATGCGATTGATCTGACGACAATCATCGACCGCCTCGACCGACTACCTCGCAGGCCAAGACGGCTTCCTCCGGTGCTGTCCTTTGTCGAATACCTGGCTCCCCACATGGCTGAACCTCGGGAGCTGCATGCGTGGGTAGATTCGAACGCCGAGGAACTGGGTATCAGTGCGGCAGTAGTAGAGCAGGCCCGAGCTGACGCGATTCTCGACGGCACGGACGCGGCTACCTTTATCACCGTGAAGGTCGAGCCGGTGGCGGGGACCGGTGACACCTTCACACTAAACGCTGCCCTGGAACGTGACGGTGCCGCTCTCACGTTGCGCCTGGACGACCGATGCCCCTGTCCGGCTGCCGAGGTGCGTGAGCGCTGCGAGGCGATTATGTCCCGGGTCGGCAATTTTCTTCCAACGGTCCGGGGTGACGCGCTCACCTTCGAGTTTTTACTGCCCTGGTCGCTGCTGAACGCGGCCGTCCACCACTGGCGGCCGGGGAGCGGGGGCGCAGTCGGCGGTCAGCTCGGTCTCCGCGGCAAAGTGGTGGTTCGCTCGCTGGATCGGCTGCGTTTCGATGGCCTCGCCTGGCGGGACTGGCAGGAACGTTGGAAGCGGCTTAGTGAGGAGGGAGCCCAGATTCTGTTCCTGCACAACAGCTCGGCTCTACCGCAGTACTACGACTCTGCTGAGGCTGCGCATTTAGTAGTTGAACAGCACAATGCGGAGACGCTCGCGGACCGATTCCTGGTAGCCGAGGAAGCTGTCTGCGTGATGTTGTCCTATCCCTACGAACGAGTCGAGTCCACCGTGGACGGCCTCCAGTTGGCCGTGGCGGCTGGCTTGCCGGTGGCTGTGTGGTGCGGGACTGGCTGCGATTCCGCGCCGCTCAAGGCCATCGTTGAGGAAATGGGCAAAGCACGCGGATTGGCCCGCCTGCCGGAACGCTTCTATCAGGAACGGCGTGACGCGACGACGGCGGGCACTGAGCACTACGGCAGGGACATGACACTCCTGTGGGACGACCCACGCCGAATACCGGAACTGACCGCACCACTTACCGTGCCAACCACAGAGGACAGGGTTACATGACGGCCACCGTTGAAGACGGCGACGAGACCACCGCAGGTGGTCAGCGACCTCTACCGGCCTGGTGGGTATACCGCGGCACCGGCGAACCGCACGACTGGACTCCACCCGAGCGTCCACCGTGGCGGGCATTCGACGGCGTCGTGCCCGACACCGCCACCTCGCGCGCTGTGGAGACTGGTGGACGCTCGACCCGGGTCGCCCGGCTGGCGGAGGCATACCGGGCCGAGGCCAAGGAAGTGCGGCTGGTCAATACAGCTATTCATCTACGACGGCCGCTGCTGGTGACCGGACGGCCCGGAACAGGCAAGTCGATGCTGGCCCACAGCGTCGCCTACGAACTCGGTCTCGGCCGCGTGCTGCATTGGTCGATCACCAGCCGGTCCACTCTGAACGAGGGCCTGTACCAGTACGACGCCGTGGGGCGCCTGCAGGCGGTCAACCTCCTCAAGGCCGACAAGAGCGTCGCGACGGCGACACCGGTGGACATCGGTACCTACATTCGGCTCGGTCCCCTAGGTACCGCGCTACTCCCAGCGGTCAGGCCCAGAGTGCTGCTCATTGACGAGATCGACAAAGGCGACGTCGACCTTCCGAATGACTTGCTCAACGTCTTCGAGGAGGGCACCTACCGCATCCCAGAACTACTTCGCCTGCCCAGCCCGGAAAAGCCGATCAACGTCCTCACCGACGACGACGCCGAGCGCGTCCCCGTCACCGGCGGCAAGATCACCTGCCACGAGTTCCCGATCGTGGTAATGACCAGCAACGGCGATCGAGACTTCCCACCTGCATTCGTCAGACGATGCATTCGCCTCAAGCTCGATCCACCGGACTCAGCCAAGCTCAAACGCATCGTCGCCGCCCACCTCGAGACAGTGTCGCCCACCGCAGAAGCCCTAATCAACCGGGTGGACGAAGTCCGTCGGCAGCGACCCGAAGCACAACTCGCCATCGACCAGCTTCTTAACGCGATCAGGTTGGAAACTCACACCGACCACACTGGCGACGCCGGCTGGGCCGACGTACTAGATGCCCTGCTCCGGCCCCTCAACGACCGTGGCCAAGAATGACCGCTCCCCGCCGTGTGCCGATCGCAGAGATGTTGGCTTCAGCGTATGCCCACGGGACGCTGACGCCACAGACGCTGGCTGAGGTCGCTTGGCTGCTTGAACGCCAGTACCCGGATCTCGTCGCCCTTTCGGAGAACCGGACCGTCGACAAGCCTCCACCAGAGCGCGCATCATCTCCCGAGCCGGCGTCAGCACCGGATCCCTCACCGGACCGGCGCGCTCCCAGCAATCGTGCTCCTTCAAACAGGCAGCGTGGCATCCAGATTACGCCAGCCCGCGAGGGAACATCCCGTGGCGAACCACAACACCGAAGGCCCACCTCTCCAGCGCTCGCTGAATCAGCCGAACTCAGTCGAGCATTGCGATCACTGTGTCGAGAAGTTCTGGCGCCGGGCGCCAACGTTCTCGATGAGGCCGCCACGGTCCACATCGCCGCTGAGACCGGAACCCTGGCCCCGGTCACAGTGACGGTTATGGAACGCTGGCTCGACCTCGCCATCGTCATCGACACCAGCATCTCGATGGAACTGTGGAGACCCACTCTCACCGAGCTGATCCGGATGCTCCGCGCACACCAGGCGTTCCGAGATGTACGGATCTGGAGCATCGACGGCGACGCCGAACAACCCAACTTGCGTGCTGGCTCGACCGCCCGCCACCTCGCTGGTGACCGCAGCAGTGCCGAACTTACTGATCCGACTGGCCGCCGTCTTATCCTGATCGTCACCGACGGCGTGGGTCAACTCTGGCAGACAAACGGCATGAGTGCCGCAATCCAGCGGTGGGCCAACGTCAGCCCGTTGACGGTTCTGAACGTCCTGCCGGAGCGTCTCTGGCATCGCACCCGGCTGTCGGCCGTACCCGTCATGGCGCACGCGGCGCCCGAAGGCAGTGGCCTGCTTCACGGGCTACCCAACCATCCACGCCTCCATGCACAGAGCAACGACCAGCGTTTGATCTCGGTAGTCAGCCTCGATCCCGTCCGAGTCGGCCAATGGGCCTCCGCCGTCGCAGGCAACCGAACGGCTGGACAGCCAATGCTTGCGATCCCCCTTCCTCGGCCACCGGCCGCAGGAGCGTCCGAACTCGGCGAACCAAGGCCCATGTCCGCCGCAGAGCTCGTCAAAAGGTTTCGCCTCACCGCCGCGCCATCGGCGTACTCGTTAGCGACTTTCTTGTCTGCTGCGCCACTTACAGTTCCCGTGATGCGGCTGATCCAGCGGGAACTAGTGCCAGACTCCAGTCCGGCAGACCTCGCCGAGGTATTCCTCTCCGGCCTCCTGATCGTAGTCTCTGGCACTGCGCACGACGAACCCGATCAGATCGTCTACGACTTCGTCGCTGGACTGCCAGGCGAACCTAGCGTCCGCGAGGAGTTGCTCGCCAACCTGCGGCGGACCGACGCCTTCGACGTCTTAGACCTGTTGGCGCAGGGCACTGGCAGCGAAGCTGAACCGTTCGGCGGCAGCCTCGACTTTCGTACGTTGGTGCCGCAGCCGCTCGGGCACCCGCCGCCGCACCCCGAGAGACGGCCCTTCGCTAAAGTGGTCGTCGCGGTGTTGAACGGTCTCGGCGGCCCCTACCAGGAACTCGCAGAAGCTATCGGCACAGTTACCGACCGGCCAAGCCAGACGGTGCGACCTGGCCAGCCGCTACGCCCGCTGATGCCGCAGGTGCGGTCCGCGCCGAGTCGTGGCCAAGTCTTGGCTGTAACCGGCCCCCGCGGCCACGGTTCGGGATACCTCGTCGCTCCCAGGCTCGTGCTGACCTCTGCGCACGTTGTCATGGAGACGAACGGCTCGGTGATGGTGCTCAAGCCCGGCCACCAGAGGACCTTTGCCGCGACCGTCGTGTGGTGTGGGACGTCGGGGCGCGACGATGCCGCGCTCGTGCTGATTGACGACCCCGTCTGGACGCCAGGACCCCACCAGTCCATCATGTGGGGCCGTACTGTCACAAATAGGCCAGGGATTGTCTGCCACACATGGGGAGCGCCGTTGGCACTGCAGAGGGAGAACCATCTCACCGAAATCGACGAGGTGGTGGGGATCTTGAATCCGGGTAGCAGAGTAACCACTGAGCGCTACCTGCTGACGTTTGACCAGTTCCCTCCAGAGGAAGAAATCTCGCCGTGGGCAGGCATGGCGGGTGCCGCGGTGTTCTGTGAGGATTTGCTGGCCGGGGTGATCGCCACACAGCGCGACGGGGCCTTAGAAGCGGTGCCAAGCAATGTGTTGCTGGCGGACGAGGGCTTTCGTATGGCGTTGACCGACCATGGGGGTGGTGTGCCCCCACGTTGCGAAGCGATCGAACTCCGTTCGTTGTCCGACGCGAACAACTTTTCGGCGGATCCTGCGCCAGTGATGTCGCCGGCGGCATTGTTGATGGCCCGCCATGCGGTGGTCCCATTTGAGGGGCGCGAGCAGGTGCTGACCGAGTTGCACGAGTGGGCGGCGGAGCCGGAGATCGGAGTATGGCTCCTGCACGGCTCCGGCGGGCAGGGCAAAACCCGGCTGGCCCATCAGTTCTCCGACCAGATGCAGCAACGGGGATGGGTGATCGTGTGGCTGTCGCCCCTTGCTGATCACGCAGCCTTACCGGTGGTAGCGGCGGTGTTGTACCCGACTCTGGTGGTGGTGGACTACGCCGACGTCCGTGCCGAACAGGTTATCGCACTGCTCACAACCTTGACCCAGGTCAGGCCAGGTGTCGCCGTGAAGGTGCTGCTGCTGGCTCGGACTGCGCCAACCTGGTGGAACGCGTTGGGTGAGACAGCTAACGGGCTCGTCCGTGAAGCGGTGGACCAAGCCCGGGTGCGTGGCCTGCCGGTGTTGGGCGCAACAAAGAAATCGCAGGCTCGGGCCTATCAGACGGCGGTATCCGCATTCGCCACAGCGTTGGGCGAAGTGCCCCATCTGTCGCACGAGCCCTGGGCAGAGATCGCAGCATCGCTGCGGGACAAGCCACCGCGACCGATCGCGGACACGGTGTTGACCCTGCAGATTGCCGCGCTGGCCGACCTTCTCGACCGCGCCTCCACCTCAGCCACCGCCAACTTGCGGGGTACAGGTGCGAGGAATGCGGAGGATCGGCTGCTGGCCCACGAACGCGCCTACTGGAAGTCCACCGCAACCGCGCAAGGGATGCTTACCTGGGTGACGCTGGCGACGTTGACCGATGTGGTGATCGCGACCGTGTTATTGCGGCCAGGCACCGTGGAGGAGATCGGCGCGGTGGTGGAGCGAGTCCCGGGGGTGGCTGATCTGCCGTCGGATCGGCGTGAAACGCTGCGGATGTGGTTGACCGATCTGTATCCGCCAAATAGTAGTGGTGTGTTCGAAGGGCTAATGCCGGATCGGCTGGCGGAACGGCTAGTGGGGCGCTCGATTCTCGACGCATCGCGGCCAAACGTAGTGGAGTGGCTGGCCTACTGGGTCCACGAGCAGGAGGCCGTGCGTCTGTTGACCGTGTGCGCGCGGGCGGCGGCCCACGCAGCGCTAGGCACGGAGGTCGGGGATCGGTTGACGCGGTGGTGTGTCCAGAACGCGGCCACGTTGCTGCCGGCGGCAGTAGAAGTGGCGACTCGGGTTGAGACACCAGGGCCGTTGGTGCGGGCTATCAAGCAAGTCGCAAAAAATGGCGAGGCGGACGCTGCGCTGCTGGAGCGGCTTCAGCACGCTATCCCGAAGTCGAGCCAGGTTCTCGCGGAGGCGGCAGCGACCATCGGGCAGGCACTGGTCGACCGGCACCGTAAGGCACTCGCCGAAGCTTCAAATCTTGATGGCTCTAACCTTGCCAGTAGCTTGAATAATGCGGCTGTTCGTTTGGGTGAGGTGGGGCGACGGGAGGAAGGGCTGGAAGCGATCAGTGAAGCGGTCACGCTGTATCGCGAGTTGGCGAATCAGAGTCCGGACGTGTTCCTGCCTAACCTTGCCAGTAGCTTGAATAATGCGGCTGTTCGTTTGGGTGAGGTGGGGCGACGGGAGGAAGGGCTGGAAGCGATCAGTGAAGCGGTGATGATCCGGCGTCAGCTTGCCGCTCAACGTCCTGAAAAACACCGAATCGAACTCGAGCAATCGATACAATTCCAGTCATTGCTGTCCAGCTAATAGACCAAGCTGTCGATGCGGCCTGCCTGCCAACTGCCTCAATCTGATCCGACTTAAGGTGACTGCCGGGCCTGCCGGACGAGGTGAGGTCGTCGTCGGAGACGGTCTCTGGCCTGGTTGACCAGTCCTCCGACCTGCTCGACGTCGCCTGGAGGGGATGTTGCCGGCACGGAGCGCGGACGTGCGTTCTGTGCCGCTACCGGCGTTCGACGCGGCCCGAGTGGGCGAGGTGGATCGCTGGCTGCGGTCTGCCGACTGTCCGAAGGCCGAGTAGGTCGCCACGGGTGTTCTTCGCGTTCGCAGGCGGCGAGCAGGGCGAGCGCGAGTTCCCGCGCGTGAGTGGTGAGGCCGAGCATGGTCGGCTCGCAGCCGATTCCGATGCGCGGGGCACGTCGCCGTGGGCCGGGAGTCGATGAACATCAGCAGCGTGGTCACGGCGGCGGCGGCGATCAGTGCGACCGGGACGACGATGACCACGATCCCCCACCACCACGTGCCCCCACGGTCCCGCCACCGCCGTCGCGCCCACGCGGTCTTCGACTTACTCATCCACTTCACGACTCGTAATCGTGCGAAGAGCCATCAATCGCTACGTGCCGCGAGCCGGAAGACGCCGGTCTCTGCGCGACGCCCTCCGTGGGTTTGGCCGGGCGCCTGCCGTTCGTCTTCGAGGCCAGCGGCACGGAGATCCGCTTCACCAAAGGCTACGACCCACAGCCTCGGGCCCGGCGGCTGTTCCATATCCTGAGCCGGAGACGCTGGCCCGCATCCTGCTCGACGCCGAGCGCGACCCGGCCCAGCCGACCTGGCGGGCCAAGGTGCGGGCACTGCCTGCGCCAGCAAGACCACTCGGGTAGTCGCCGAGTCCTACCGGCTAAGGAAGTTCGGTGGCTTCAACCGGGTACTGTTCCTGGTGGATCGCAACAACGTCGGTGACCAGACGCTGGCGGAGTTCCAGAACTACCGGACACCCGACGATGGACGCGACTTCACCGTCCCCGGCCTCGGTGAGCAGGGAGGGCAGCGCGGTCCTGCTGGCGGCAAAAGGATGTCGGCGGGTAGACGCACGTCGTCTCCGATTGGGCTCCGTTGCCCACGTAGAGCCCGATACAGGCCGACACACAGCGACACTCGGCTCGGGCTCAAAATGGCGTTGACCTGCACAAATCGGCAGAATCTAGCATTCGCCGACACTGGCTGACATGCTGGAGCTGCGGTCTCATAATCCCTTGGCCGTCGGTTCGAGCCCGACCCGGCCCACAACATCAACATCGCTGCCGACCTGCAGAAATGTTGGTCCTTCGGCGGCAGTTTCGCCTCGGCGTTGATCGCGGCTGGGCTCCGTTATGTCTCCGATTGCTCCGGTGTGCTCTGCGGGCCGGTTGGTGGCCTAGCAGCCTTTCTGTTTCTCGTCACAACCGCTGCGGTGGGGACTTCAGTAGGTCCGGAGTTCTTTGCTTCCACAGCTGGACAAGCTGAGTGCGGTTGCAGGTCGGCTGGGGGTGATCCGTGTACTCGAGTGGAAGGCCAGTGACGTCGACGGTTTCGCTCTCGCACTGCGCATTTTGGAACCGGTGTGGTCACGTCAGGCGGTGAACTTGAGGTAACCGGCTTCGGGCCCAGGCAATGCGGCCTGGGTTTCTTCGTGTCTGGGTCCAGGGGCGATTTCGTGTCGATTTCGACGACTGTCCAGTGTTCATCCTGATGTGCCGCTAGTTGGGTGATCCCGGCGTCCGGGGTGGGCGCGACTGGACGTGGGGCTTCGGTGGGGTATGTGAAGCACGGTGAATATCGTGGCTGTGTCGCTCAGTGTGCTGCTCTCGGATATCCGGTTTGAGTGGTAGGCGGATGCCATTGAACGCGGTATCGCTTAGATCGAAGCTCTCTGAACTGCGGGAACAGCACCGGTGACCCCCTGACTGCCAGTCTGGTCCGGCCAAGGCGCTGACCTGCGGTTATCGAGAACCTGCTGGTCGGCTGGAGCAGTTGTGGTCTGATCGATGCGGTTCGACGTCGGTGTGCGCTGTTGTAACCGACGGTGTGCTCCAGGACTGCTCCAGAAAAATTGGTGAGAGAGTCGGGCTGCCAGTAGTAGCCGAGGGTAATTTCTTTCGTCGTGGACTCGATAACTGGCCTCGCGTGGGCACCGCATTCGGAGCCAGCGGGCCCCTGCTTGCAAGGTTAAGGGGTCGTAACAGAATGATCTTGGGGTGTGGTTTGATGCCGTGTCTCGGTGATCGTCTGTGAGGGGTGGGCTGGTGGGGCAGCGGCGTCCGTGGGAGGTCGATGACGGTTTGTGGGAACGGATCGAGCCGTTGTTGCCGCGGGTGGAGCGTCGGTATCGGCATCCGGGGCGTAAGCGGTTGGACGACCGTAAGGCGTTGTGCGGGATCATGTTCGTGCTCTATACGGCGATTCCGTGGGAGTTCCTGCCCCAGGAGCTGGGTTATGGGTCGGGTATGACGTGCTGGCGGCGGTTGCGGGATTGGACCGAGGCCGGGGTGTGGCAGCGGTTGCACGAGCTGCTGCTGGCGGAGCTGCACGCGGCGGGCCAGCTGGATTGGTCACGGGCGTCGGTCGACGGGTCGCATGTGCGGGCGTTAAAAGGGGGCCGGAAACCGGCCCCAGCCCGGTAGACCGAGCCCGTACCGGGTCGAAACACCATGTGATCACCGACGGTACCGGTATTCCTTTGGCGGCCACCCTGACCGGTGGGAACCGGCACGACGTCACCCAGCTGATGCCGTTGATCCACGCGATCCCAGCCGTGCGGGGTCGTCGTGGACGGCCCCGTCGGCGGCCACAACGGCTTTACGCCGATCGCGCCTACGACCACGACAAGTACCGCAAGCTTGTCCGTGCCGCGTGAATCACGCCTCTCATCGCCCGCCGAGGCCAGGAGCACGGCTCCGGCCTCGGCGTTCACCGCTGGGTCGTCGAGGGCGCCTTCGCCCTGCTGCACTGGTTCCGGCGGCTACGCATCCGCTGGGAGATCCGTGACGACCTCCACGAAGCTTTCCGCACCCTCGGCTGCGCCATCATCTGCTGGCGCAGCCTCAAGACCCACTCAATCTGTTAGGACCTGTGCTGTTCCGGTCACGAAAACGAACGAAACCCGCGGCCGCCGCGTCGCCCGGGATCGGCGTGAGCGACGCGCCGAGCATCGCGCCCGCCCACGACCTCGGCCACGCCTTGCGCGGTCCCAACGCGCTGCGCAGCTTCAACCGGTACGAGATCAAGTACCTGGTCCCGGTCGCCGAGGTCGCCCGGATCCAGCCGACGATCGAGCAACGGCTGGATCGCGACCCCCACAGTGACGCCACCGGCTACGGGGTGTGGAGCACCTACTACGACACCCGGCAGCTGCGGTTCTACTGGGAGAAGGTCGAAGGCCTGAAGTTCCGGCGCAAGCTGCGCCTGCGGCACTACGGCGACCGGTTCGACGTCGCCGGGGAGACCCCGGTCTACGTCGAGATCAAGCAGCGCGTCAACCGGGTCACCCAGAAACGCCGTATCCGGTTGCCGTACCGCGACGCGCTCCGGCTCTGCGCCGGCAAGGAACCGGAGGAGTACGACGCGAGCGCGCGCGGGTTCGTCGAAGAAGTGCTCGATCTGGTGCACCGCCTCGACCTGCGGCCGATCGCGATGACCGGCTACCAGCGCCAGGCCTATCTCGGCAGGGGAGCGGAACTCGGGCTGCGCGTCACCTTCGACCAGCGGGTGCGTGGTCGTGACCGCGACTTCCACCTGGCCACCGACGCGGAGAACCGGTTCATCGTCCCGCCCCGGATGTCGATCATGGAGGTCAAGGCGAACGAGCGGGTGCCCTACTGGCTCACCGACCTGACCGCCGAGCACAACCTGCAGGTGGTGCGGATCTCCAAGTACTGCCAGAGCGTCGAGGCGTTCGGGCACGCCCCGCGCTCCGTCTTCCACGTTCCCGTCGAGGACCTGCCCACCGAGAAGACCCTCACCGTATCGGAGACGACGAACCGATGAACCTCAGTTTCGAAGACCTCACCGGCACCTTCAGTGTCACCGACGTGGCGATCGCGCTGGCACTGTCCTTTGTGCTCAGTCTGCTCATCGCCTGGGTCTACCGCGCGACGCACCGCAACGTGTCCTACAGCCAGTCCTACGTCCAGACCTTGGTGATCCTCGGCATGCTGGTGGCGGTGATCATGCTGGTGGTCGGCTCCAACATCGCCCGCGCCTTCGCCCTCGTCGGTGCCCTGTCGGTGGTCCGTTTCCGCAACGCCATCAAGGAAACCCGGGACGTCGGGTTCATCTTCCTGGTGATGGCGGTCGGGATGGCGGTCGGCACCCGGTTCTACACGCTGGGCGCGGTCGCCGCGGTGGCCATCTCGCTGGTGATCTATCTGATGTTCCGCTTCAACTGGTTCCAGCTGAACGTGCGGCGCCAGGTCGTCAAGGTCCAGGTGCCCGCGGACGGGGACTACACGCACGTGATCTCCGATGTGCTTATCCGGCACACCGACGAGTTCGAGCTCGTGAGCATGGAGTCCATCCGAGGCGGGGCGCTGACCGAGTTGATGTACACGGTGAAGATCAAGAAGGGCACCGAGCCCGGCGACCTGATCTCCGCGCTGAGCGAGCGCAACTCGGGGCAGGGCGTCACCGTGCTCACCGGTTACGACCAGACCGACCTGTGAGGGGCCGATGACCAGCAGCAGCGGTCCACCCGGAAAACGGCTGCGGCACCACATTCCCGTCCGCCTGCGGCACTACTGGAAGGCTGTCGTCGTCACCATCGCCTTCCTGTCGGTGCTCGTCGGCGTGTTCGGCACGGGAATGGTCCGTCCCTATACGACGTCGTCCGCGGCCGCCGTCGAGCCGGAGATCATCCAGAACATCGCCGGGACGAAGGATCTCTTCGACACCTCGGTCGCGCACGACGTGACCATCCACTTCAACGAAGCCAACTACCAGAAAATGCTGAAGGAGTATTTCGACAGCGGCGAGAAGGACTACCTTCCCGCCACCGTGGTCATCGACGGCACCACCATCGACAACGTCGGTATCCGTCTCAAAGGCAATTCGACCCTGGCGTCGCTGACCTGGAACGGCCAGCGGCGCCAAGGTGGCCGGGGCGGTGGTCCCGGCGGCGAGCGGCCACCGGGAATCGGGGACGTACCCGGCGGGATGCAACTCCCCGAAGGACTTCCGCAACCAGGAGGCCGGCAGCCGGGCGGTCCCGGCGGGATGCCGGGCGGCGGCATGGGCGGTGAGCTGAAAGCCGAGGAACCGGAGAGCCTGCCCTGGCTGATCAATTTCGACGAGTATGTCGACGGCCGTCGTTATCAGGGGCACACCCAGATCGCGGTCCGTCCGGGCACCACCGAATCCTCCGCCCAGCTCAACGAATCGCTCGCCATCTCGGTGGTGAACGCGTCCGGTGAGCCCAGCCAGCGCTACACCTATTCCGGGTTGGCGGTCAACGGCCGGACCTCGACACCCCGCCTGCTCGTCGAATACCTGGACGAGGGATACGCGAGCGGGCTCGGCAACGGCGCGCTGTACAAGGCTCTCGCCAGCGGGCAGTTCGCCTACCAGGGTGGAGACCAGACCGAGTACGGCGACGATTTCAAGCAGATCAACGACGTCGGCGGCACGGATCTGCAACCGGTGATCAACCTGATCAAATGGGTCGAAGACGCCTCCGATGAAGAGTTCGACGCCGGCTTGCCCGAACGGCTCGAGGTGGCATCGTTCGCCCGGTATCTCGCGCTGCAGAACATCGTCATGAACTTCGACGACATGGCCGGGCCCGGGAAGAACTACTACCTCTGGTACGACCTGGAAACCCGGAAATTCACCGTCGTCAGCTGGGATCTCAACCTCGCGTTCAGCGGAGACACCGAAGCGGGGCCCCACGACACGTCCCGGATGGGACCCGGCGGTCCCGGTGGCGGCCGGATGCCCGACGGCGGCGCACCATCGGACGGAGGGCAGGTGCCCGGCGGCGCCGGACCGCCGGACGGCGCCCAGCCGCCCGGCGGTGCCCGGATGATGGGCAACAAACTGAAGGACCGGTTCCTCGCTTCGAGCAAGTTCAAGACGCTCTACGAGGAGCAGTACCGCCAGGTGTACGCGGCGACTCTCGCCGGCGGCCAGGCCGAGAAATCACTGGCCACGATCGTGGACTCCTACGCGCGCAACGTCGGCGCCGACCAGTCCGTGCGAACCGAGGCCGACAGCCTGCGCACGCTGCTGCGGCAGCGTGTGTCCGCCCTCGACGCCGACGAAGTCGTCCGCGGCCAGTGAGCCCCGCGGGCGTGGGGGGGGGGGGGGCGCCCCCCCCCGCGCCCCCACCCCCCCCCCCCCCCCGCGCCCCCACGGAACCGGGGGGGGGGCCCCCGGGGCCGCCGCC
>NZ_JBHXJK010000044.1:0-35831 GCF_042723255.1 Amycolatopsis thailandensis | reverse complement strand
GCGGCTGTGCGCCCGGCGCCCGAGCGCGGGCGCGGGGGGGGGGGGGTGGGGGTGCCCCCCCGGGCCGCCGCTGTCGGCGGCGGCGGCCGGCGCGCGGGGGGGGGGGGGGGGCCCCGGCCCCCCCCACGCCCGTGTCCAGCCCGTCCACCCCGTGACCCAGGGGAGCACCGTGCGCTTCAGCATCCTTCCGAAGGACACCGTTTTCTACGACCTGTTCGGCAAATCGGCCACGCACCTCGTCGACGGCGCGCGGCTGCTGGCCGGGCTGCTCGATCCCGACACCGACCGGGCGGGTACGGCCCAGGACATCAAGGACGTCGAGCACGACTGCGACGACGTCACCCACGACATCATCCGGCGGGTCAGCTCCACTTTCGTCACCCCGTTGGACCGGGAGGACATCTACCGGCTGGCGGGCGCGCTCGACGACGTCATGGACGACATGCAGGCCGCCGCCGACTACATCCACCTCTACGACATCGAGCACCTGCCGCCCGGCGTCTCCGCCCAGATCGAGGTCCTCCGCCAGGCCGCCGACCTCACCGTCGACGCCATGCCGCGGCTGAGGGACATGCACGACCTCGAGGAGTACTGGATCGAGATCAACCGGCTGGAGAACGAAGGGGACGAGATCTACCGCAAGAGCCTCGCTCACCTCTTCTCCGGTGCCTACGACGCGCTCACCGTGATGCGCCTGCGCGACGTCATCGAGCAACTGGAAAGCGCCGCCGATTCCTTCGAGAAAGTCGCGAACATCGTCGAGCAGATCGCGCTCAAGGAGACCTGAGGTGGAGATCGCGCTCGTCTTCGCGGTCATCGCGATCGCGCTCGCCTTCGACTACACCAACGGCTTCCACGACGCCGCCAACGCCATCGCCACCTCGGTGTCCACCCGCGCGCTGACCCCGCGGGTCGCGCTGTGCCTCGCGGCGGTGATGAACCTGGCAGGGGCCCTGGTCTCGGAGGGAGTCGCCGGAACGATCGGCAGCGGCATCATCACCCCACCGGATTCCCCACGCGGAATGGCCATGGTGCTCGCCGGGCTGCTCGGCGCCATCATCTGGAACCTGGCCACCTGGTGGTTCGGCCTGCCCTCGTCGTCGTCCCACGCCCTCATCGGCGGCTTGATCGGGGCGGGCGCCGCGGGCTCGGTGACCGTGCACTGGTCGGTCATCACCGGCAAGGTACTCATCCCGATGGTGCTTTCGCCGCTGATCGGGTTCGGCCTCGCCTACGGCGTCATGGTCGGGATTTCGTGGCTGTTCCGCCGCTCCTCCCCGCAGCGGGTTCATCGCGGGTTCCGCGCGGGTCAGTCCGTTTCCGCGGCGGCGCTCGCCTTCGGTCACGGACTGCAGGACGCGCAGAAGACCATGGGCGTCATCGTGCTCGCGCTCGTCACCGCGGGCCTGCACACCGGGCACGATGTTCCGTTGTGGGTCAAGCTCGCCGCGGCCGGCGCCATCGCGCTGGGCACGTACTCCGGTGGCTGGCGGATCATGCGAACCCTCGGCCGCCGCGTGATCACGCTCGACCCGGCACGCGGCGTCGCCGCCGACACTACCGCCTCGACGGTGCTCTACGTCATGGCCATCGGCATGCACGCTCCGGTGTCCACGACGCACACGATCAGCTCCGCGATCATGGGGGTCGGCGCGACACGCAGGCTTTCGGCGGTGCGCTGGGGAGTCGCGGGCAACATCGTCACCGCCTGGATCCTCACCATTCCCATGACCGCCGCCCTGGCCGCCTTGGCGTACTTCCTCCTGTCGATGGCGATCCGTTAGCCGCCACTCCCGTGGCCGTGCCCAGTGTGCCTGTCTTAAGACGGTTCCGTGTATCGGTTTCCGGCTGTGGGCCCACCGTGTTCTCGGAGGTGGCGTCGCTGAAGGAGAGATTCTGGGTGTGTCTTCGCGCGAGCGTGCGCGACGGCGGCGTGTATTCGCGCCGAGCACGGCCAGTACCACCAGGATCAGTCTCAGGTGGAGGGCGATTCCCACCACGAGGTTCGCCACGAGCCGCCCCGGCAGTCCGGCCACTGACGTCACCGCCATCAGCGGGACGAGCAAAGGCCAGCGGTACAACGGATACGGCTACGCATCCCGCAGCGGTGATCTCACCACAGTGAGACCGCATCCGGGATCAGCGCGTGCCCCGCCGAAGGGCGGCAAATCTGAAGCGTGGCGGGACTGCGGAGGAAACCCAGCGCCAGCGTGGCTTCGTACTTGTCGTGCCGGGACATGATCGCACCAGCCTCGGCTACTTTGTGCGGCCAATGGGCAATGGCTTGCTCGCCTACTTGTCGTTCTGGCATGATGGTGCTTGCCATGCAAATCGGGCGGTACCTGATTTGACAGCATCTGCGTAGCTATGCGATCGAGCCTGTAGTTCGGTCGACGTGCTCTTCAACGTTCACGATGATGCTCCGTCATGTCGACTGTGGCGGCCTGGCGGGCGCAACGGAGGAAGTATGTCTGTTAGCCAGTTTGTTGCGCACCGCGGCGAGGGTAAGGCCAGGGTGTTCGCGCTCATTCGTGGTTCCAGTGACTCGCTCGAGGTTGTCACGTCTTTGGGCGCCGATGATGCTCACGTGGCTGAGGATCTGATCCGCGAGCTGAATTTCTTTCTGGTCGAACGCGACGAGCGGTCGCTCAATGATTTTCTGGGTGGGTTGCCGAATGCCGTGCAGATCGCTGTCAGGAATTTCTTGCAGAAGCGATGTCGGGCGACGTTGGGAGCGATGAGTGTCTACGGTGCAGTTGAGCCGCTCAAGTTGCTGTACGTTGATAGTCGCGAAGAGTTCCGCGAGCTTCTGGGTGCCGCATACTTGATCGGCCTAGGCTTCGAAGCTTCGAATGAGATTGACGAAGATGGTGACGCCAGCTGGGAAGTGCAACTCTCGACGGCGGAACCCTTCGTTCGAGCAAGTGAAGGTGAGCGGTCATGGGCACTGCCCGAAGGTGTCTCCTTGTCTTCGACGTGGACGAGTCGGGACTATTCCGGAGGAAACGTCATCGACCAGGCGGTGCGTGTTGCCGAGTCTGCGACATCTCGCGGATATCGAGTTTGCCTGCACACTTTTGAAAAGGGGGACGGTGAAAGCATTGATAGCAGCTCGACCTCGGTGATAGTTGTCGACATATTTGATGCGCCGATACCGCCTTCCCGTGGCGATTTGGATGCATAGGAAATATGCTGACCCCGTGTCCAATGGTGCGTTTCGATTGGTACTGCTTTGTGGGTCGAAGAACCTCTCTTTGCTACGGACTGAAGCGTCTTTTCTCAAAATTCCGATGATAAAGTCTGTCGTGGATTGAAGACCGGTTTTCACTGTTAGTGAAGAAGAATGTTGGGAAAGTCGCTATGATGGGAGCGGACAGTGCATTTTCATCGGTCTTGTGCGCGATCCGTCTCACCGGCTCTTCATTCTCCTCGGCGGAGAGGGCTGTCGAGTAGACCAAGCGCTGGATACGCGCGATCCTTTCAGTCACCTGCTTGGGTTGTCGAGGGGGTGACCTGGGAAAGGTTCCCTGGGTGACTGATGAGGACGTGTCCTACAGGGAGAGCCTGCTGTGTGAGTCGGAGGGATACGCCTGGATGGTCGGCACCCTCGCGCGGGTCACCTTGCCCGGTCGGGCGTCGCCGTGATCGCCTGAGATGTCGGTGCAGCCCGCTAAGCTCTCCCCAGCAACGAGTCAGCCCGGCACGCCTGTGGGGGCGGGCGATCCACGGTGGGGAGTGAGCCATGCACGACGCAGAGCCTGAGTCGGAGGAAAGCCTCATCGCCTTCCTGCGAGAGATGAGGTCCTACGATCCCGAGGGCGAATACTACGCGCTTTTCCTTGGAATGGATCACAGTGAAAAAATGTATTGGGGTAGACAAACTCATTGGGTCGGCTGGTCGAAACGTCGGGCAGGGTGGGAAATTCGCGAAGCGAGTCTCGTTTCACCTGAACGTATGATAAAGCTATGGAGTAGCATTGATCGCCGCTGGGTCGCCGTGCACACGTTCGAGCACCTTTACTATTTTCTTCGCCTGGGGGGAGACGCATTGGTTGCCAAATCCTTGGCAGATGAACACTTATCGGACGTGGTTGGCCCGAGTGAGTGCCTGAAGGACGGCGGGCATGGGCACGTCGGGCGTGGCTTCATCGGGACCTCAGGTCTGACGGACGAGGAAGTCACGCGCCGGGCACCCAGCCGGAAGCTGCGAGGCAGGGTGATGAAGCGAGATGGACGTAAATGTAGAATTTGCGGACGTAGTCCCATGAATTACACCGATGTCGAACTTGAAATTCATCACATTATCCCCTGGCATATGGGCGGCCCCACTTCCGAGGAAAACCTCGTAACCCTCTGCGGCACGTGCCACGACGGCCTGGACCCGCATTACGATCCGGATTTGCGTCGCATAGCGAAACTCCCGCACGCCGTAGAAGGGCTTGCCGGTTCTCTGGGCGAACATCGGGCTGATGTGGAACGGTATCGAGAAAGAATCGAAGAAGTCGGGCTCGTGCAATTCGGCTTCCCGGCAGGCTGGGACCGGTCGTGAGCTAGCCGCCCCGCGATGAAAGCCGGGGTGATTTCCGGGCCTCCAGCAGAATGGTGGAATGCTCGCTGAATATCACCGCCGCTCCCATGTCCGCCTGCCTGCGGGGGTGACTACCGAGGTGTTGACTGTGTAGGCGCTGCTCGATCCCGCATCCTGGGCCGCAGTGTATCCGTGTTGCTACTGATGGCGGTTCGGCCGTCACCGGTCATCGAATAATCTCTGCCCGGTTGTCTACCGGAGTGCTAACGCCGAACCCAGCGCGCGTGCGACGCGGTTCGGAGTGGCCTGTGGCGGGATCGGATTCGGTGGTGGCAGACGATAGGGCAAGGCTGCCGCGACGTCAGCGGCCTCGCCGGGCCTCGCCGCTGGGGCCGGCTGGTGGAGCCAGGCCGGGCCAGGCGTCAGTGAGGTCGGCGAGGCCGTAGCGCGGGCCGGTGCGATCTGCGCGCGCGGACGTCAGGGGCAGCCACGAGATGGCACTCGTCCCCGACGAAGGCTGGTGTTGACCTGCACAAACTGCCAGTAATCGACACTGAACGTTACTAGGTGGCGTGGCCACGCTACTGACTTTTAATGCGTAGGTCGAGCAGCGAGCTGTCTGTCGGAGAAAGGCTTCACGCCGGATGGATAGCTTCATGCTGGGCAGGCTCGATCTTGTCGCCCTGGTCCGGCAAGCAGGGGTGCCTTCCTCGCGCCACTTTCGGAGGATGCGGCGGCCGTAGTTGTGTGTTCCGGCGTCACGGTCGAGGTCGGCGCCGGACGGTGTTCGCCCACGCTGTTGTTCAGCTATGTAGAAGTTCCACATCCGTTGCTCGGCGGTCGGTTCAGATGTGGAAGCACGTTCGGGTGAGGACTCCGGAAGCTGAGCTGTGAGTGAGCGAGCGGGCTCCTGCTCGGGCGAGGTATTGGTGGATGCGTCGGACGTGCAGGGACGGTGGCGTTTGAGGGCGCGGTTGAGGAGTTCGACGGCCAGCAGTAGGGCAAGGGGCGGGCAGGCGGCGACGGCGACGCCGAAGGCGCTGGTCACGGGGGCGGAGGCGATGTTCGCGCAGAGGGATAGCGAGATGCCGAAGATGAACGCGGACCAGGCCGGCCACCGGCTGGAGCCGTCGCGACTGGGCTTCCAGAGTTCGACGGTGGCAGTAGTGAGGAGGCCGTCGACGATGAGGGGCCAGATGGAGGCGGTCATCGTGTCGGCGCCGAATCGGAGCGCGAATTGGCGTCCGTGGATGTAGGAGGCGCCGAGGGCGACCAGGGCGGTGCAGCCGCATTGGATCCAGAGGGAGAGATCGCGTCGGAAGGTGCTCATGCGGCGCTTCCGGAACGGCGGCGGCCGAGTCGTGGAACCTCGACGGTGGCGGAAAGTCGCAGCTCAGGGACTATGTCAGCGTGGGTGGAAGCTGCTCGTACCTCGTCGGGGGTACGAACCCACTCAGGTGGAACCGTTCAACGATGAACTGAGCTCCCGCTGTCATGCGCTGCTTGGCTTGGCGTCGCGTAGACATGATGCCGCGCTGTGAGTTGCGGCAGACAGGTTCTCACTGTCGTTGCCATTCGTGGCCAGCTTTTGTCAGGTTGTCCAGCGCGCGATTTCGGCGTCGTGTGGCGGTGGGCTGGCTGACGCCGAAGATCTCGCCGAGTTGGCGGTGGGTCGCGACGCCGTCTCGACCCATGTGTTCGCCGAAGTAGCGAGCGGTCAAGATGGCTGATTCGTGTTCGTCGAGCCATCGCTGTTCGAAGGCCATGACAGAAGCTCAAGTAGTTCTTCCGAGGCATCCTTCTTGGCTGGCTCGTCGACGAACTGCTGGTATGGGGCGTCGTTGATGCTGATGACCTCTGCGGCGGCCTGGGTGATGTCGATGCCGAGTGTGCGGAGGGCGGCTCTCTGTGTTTCGCGGACCACGTTGGCGGCGACATGGTGGCGGCGGCGTATCGGGTAGCAGCGGATTTGCTCCCAGAGGTGGCCGATGACCGATGCTTGGACGTCGGTGTTGGTTTCGGTGGCCGATACGCCGCCGCCGGTCAGGCCTCGGCGTGTTCCGAAGGTGCTGACTGCGGTCCGGCTCGCACGGATGACGCGTCTGGCGATGCCGGGCACTGCGGCCAGCATGGCGGTGAGGACGATTTGGGCTGCGACGGTGCCTTCGCCATTCAGGAGGGCGGCGCGCTGTAGCAGCGTGTGCAGGATGCTGTCGTGGCATTCGTAGTCGCGGGTGTTCAGGACTGCGGCTAGTCGGTCGTGGGTGACGATGTTGGCTAGTGCGGTGTCGTGGTCGGCCCAGGAACGCAGAGCCGAGTCGAACTTGGCGAGTGACTTCGGATGAGTGAGCTGACGCTGAAGCATGGTGAGCGGGCTGAGAGCTGGGGCGGACATCGTGGTGGCCTTCCGAGCGGCGACGAAATGATCGCCACGAGGCTCGAAGGCGCACCTTGCTCCCTTCCTGGCCCAGAAGCTTGCTCCTCTTCTGGGGCAAGCCGATCATCACCCGATCGGACTGCCGAGCAGGCCCGCGCCTGCGGCGTTGTCACCTGTAGGCGTCTGTCCACGGAATGTCGCTCGAGACCGGCAGCAGGAGCAGGTCTCGCCGCGATCCATTTCTGCTGAGACCAGGGCTTGGTCGGTCTCACGGGAAATAGAGTTCGGTCGGCCTGCGCGAGAGTAGCCTGCGAACGCGTGCCAGGAACGACCAGTTCGGGCCGTCACCTTCGGCCCGCAGGTTTCTGACTGTTCGAACGCGGGCTGTAGTGGTCTCGCCGGCCGTCGGCACCAGTCTCGGCGCGGCTCGGGGCGTGCTCGGCACGATGAAAGCTGTAATGCCGGGTGCGCATCTTCCGTGGCCAGCCGTGAGCGAGGTGCCTGTGATAACGGCCTCAGGTCCTATAGCCAATCCGACGTCCAGACGTCCCGTACTTGGCGTAGCTAGTTCGAGGCGAGACTTGCATCGAGAACGTGTCTCAACGTATGAGAACCAACAGGGAAAGACATTCCCCCTCCTGTATTGGTTCACGCGCCGAGCCTTCCTGATTTGATACTTCATGAATTATTTGGCGTATCGAAGTGCGTGTATCCAGAGGTATTCGGACGTTCGGCGAGACTTGATGCGAGACCCACCGAGACCTGCTCGAACTGTGGTCTCGCTGCCGCCTAGGTCGCCGGGAAGCTGGTCTCGGAGGCGCGATGGGGCAAGGATGCGAGGACAACTCGGCAGCGCCGCATCCTAGGTTAGGGCAACCGGATTGGTGCTACGATCAGCCAAGCCATCGCGGCAATAGCCGCAGGTTTTCCGGCCACGTTGAACGGGTTCATGGCGTCGAAGCCGAACAGATCCGAATGCGACTGGGATCGGCCGCCGCTGAACTCTTGAAGTGGGCTCGCGAAAGCGCGTTTGGCGAATCCGAAGAGGACCCCAAGACACCATGATCTCTCCCGGCGAGTCGACTGCCGCCAACTTCGACCCCGCACTGCTGGCAACTCCCACCGGTAGCGGGACTCAAGTCCCTGTCTCCGGTCCATCGGGCCTCTCGGACTACGCGGTCTCGCCGCTCGGCATGCCCACCGCGCTCTTGCGCGACGAAGTCCGAGTCGCTTTCCTCGCGAGGACCTCCACTGAGGACCAGCAGGATCCGCGGCAGTCCATCGTGCGTCAGCTGGGCAACTCGAAAGCCGCCATCCCCGAGTCCTGGGTGATCGTCGCTCACTTCTACGACGTCGAGTCGGGGCGAATGGATCTTGACGCGCGGGGGAGGGGCGAGAACTACGACCGGTTCGGCATTCCCGTCGCGCGCGACGGAGGCATCGCCGATCTGCTCACCGAGGCGGCCAGCCCGAAGCGCCGGTTCGATGTCGTGATCTGCGAGAACATCTCGCGGGTCGCCCGGCGAGCCTTCGAAGGACTGTCGGTCGAGCGTGAGCTGGAACGTCAGGATGTGCCGCTCTTTGCCTCGAACGAGCCCATCACGGTGTCCGGTAGTCGTGCGCAGCGGATCCTGCAACGCCGAATCAACCAGTCCGTGGCCGAGTACGAGGTCCTGAACACCCTCGAGCAGTCCTGGGGTGGCTTGTGTACCCATGTTCGAGAGGGCTGGAACATCGGTAAGCCAGGCCACGGCTACAAGGCAAAGATCTTCAAGCATCCGAATCCGGTGAAGGCTGCCAAGGGGTACACGAAGACACGGCTCGAACCAGATGGCTTGCGCGGCGAGTCGGTCACTCAGATGGCTCTGTGGCGGTACCACGAGGGCGTGGGGTGCGACACGATCGCGGACAGGTTGAACGAGGATCTCGCCAAGTATCCGCCACCGGTTCCTCCTGGCGGTCGGCGCGCCCGAGGGGCTTGGAGCCGTTCGAGTGTTTACGACATCCTGCGCAACCCGAAGTACACCGGATATCAAGTCTTCAACCGGCGAGCGACACGGTCACGTCGAGGGAAGCACAACGATCCGATCAAGTGGGTCTGGTCGCCCGCGCCTGTGCACGAGCCCTTGATTCCGAAGTGGATGTACGACGCGATCAACGCCGGCTGGAAGACCAAGCAGGGCTCCCGCGGCGCCGAGAAACCGAACACGCATCCCGACACGGTCAGGAGCTATCTGTTCCGCGGGCGCCTGTTTCATGGATGCGGCAGGCGGATGGTCGGAGTTCCGCGTCACGAGCGGGCGTACTACTTGTGCAGGCCCAGCAACAACAATCGAGGTCGCTCGGATCGGTTCACCGAGCATGAGAAGGCGCTGTACCTCCGTGAGGATACGCTGCTGGACGCTGTCACGAAGTTCTTCGCCGACCGTGTGTTCGGCCCCGATCGCCGGTCCGTTCTGGAAGCTGATCTGGCTGGAGTGGACGATCGTGAAGCCGTCACACGTGACGCAGAGCGCGAACACGTTCGGCGGAAGGTCGCCGAGATCGCCAGGAAACAGGCATCGATCCTCAAGCAAGCGCAGCAGGGTGACCCGGATGATCCGTTCACCACGGCACTGCGAGGCAGCTACAACGACCTGGCCTCCGATGAGAAGAAGCTCCGGTCGAAACTTGAGGAGCTGGACAAGGCGGACGAGGCGACAGCCCAAACGATGAGCATCGACGACTTGCAGCTCATCGATGCGCTTCCGTGTCTGGCGCTGAACCTGGCGAAGGCTCCGGAGCACTACCTACGAGCGTTGTTCGAGGCAGTCCAGCTCGCGATCGTGGTTCACGACGATGGCGAGCATGCGACAATGACGATCAAGCTCCCAGCAGACCAGCTGCCCGACATCGGTCAGGCGGCGGAGAGGATCTCCGAGACCATGGAACCCCTGGACGTCCCGGCGCAGCGCGCCGGTTCTGTTCGTGAGGTTCCTGTTGGTGCCCCCGGTGAGATTCGAACTCACACTGGACGGGTTTTGAATCCGTTGCCTCTGCCAGTTGGGCTACGGGGGCGGTGCCCGGTGAACTTTACGGGATCCCGGGACCACCCCTTCCGCCGGGCCCGGGAGTGTGACGACCGTCTGACGTGGTGAACGCCATCTCGCCGACTGGATCGTTCCCGGTAGGCTTCAGGTTCGCGGACAGTCCGCGAGCCGAACTGCCCGACGACCCTTCAGGAGGACCCCGGTGACCGAGCAGGCTGCCGAGGCCAACGGTGCCGTCGCCGCACCCCAGCGGCGGGTGCTCGTGGCCGAAGACGAGGCCCTCATCCGTCTGGACCTCGTCGAGATGCTCCGCGAAGAGGGCTACGAGGTCGTCGGTGAGGCCGGGGATGGCGAGCAGGCCATCAACCTGGCCACCGAATTGAAACCCGACCTGGTGATTCTCGACGTCAAGATGCCCAAGCTCGACGGTATCGAGGCCGCTTCGAAGATCACCGGCGACCGGATCGCGCCGGTCGTCATCCTGACCGCGTTCAGCCAGCGCGACCTCGTGGAGCGGGCCAGGGACGCGGGCACGATGGCGTACCTGGTCAAGCCGTTCGCCAAGCGTGATCTGGTGCCGGCCATCGAGCTGGCCGTGAGCCGGTTCGCCGAGCTCCAGGCCCTCGAGTCCGAGGTCGCGGGCCTCACCGACCGGCTCGAGACGCGGAAGGTGATCGACCGCGCCAAGGGGCTGCTGATGAGCCGTCAGGGGCTCACCGAGCCCGACGCTTTCCGCTGGATACAGCGCACCGCGATGGACCGCCGGACCACGATGAAGGCCGTGGCGGAGGCCGTCGTCGAGAGCATCGGCTGACGAGTACCCGCAGAAGGGCCACCTCCGGCGACGGAGGTGGCCTTTCCGCTTTACAGGCCGCTTGCCGCCCGCATCACCCGATAGACGTCGGTGTTCTCGACGGTGCCGCCCAACCTGGAGGAACCGGGGCCTTCGGCGGTGACCGGGGTGTCGGCGCCGGTGTGGTCATGGGTCGTCCAGTCCACAGTGAACTGAAGCTTCGAGCCCGGTACGCCGAACGGACCGTCCTGGTCGGGGTCGGTGTCCTCGGCGTCGTAATTTTCGATGCTCAGCCCGCCGGTCTCGTGGTCGCCGCCGATGATCACCAGCGTGTCGGGGTGAGCGCGGACGAAGCGCAGGACCTCGGCGATCGTGGTGTCGAGCGCGCGGCCGGCGTCGATCACGCCGTGCGCGTTGTTCTCGTGCGACATCCCGTCGGTCCCTTCTTCCTCCAGGAAGAGGAAGAACCCGCGCGGATTCTTCGACAGCGTGTCCAGCGCCTTGCGTGCCATCTGCTGGAGCGGCACCCGCGGCGCGTACTTCCCGACGCCGTCCGGGCCGTAGTCGACCATGTCCTCGTTCGCGAACAGGCCGAGGATCCGGTTCGCCCTCGTGTTCCGCAGTTCGTCGCCGTCACGCACGTAGGTGTAGCCCGTTCGCTGCGCGCGTTCGACCAGGTTGCCGTAGGGACTGCGGCTCTCTTCGCCGGGTTTGTCGGGCCAGAGGCCGGGGTTCCCCTTCGGGTACCACCAGTCCTCGCCGCCGCCCAGCAGTACGTCCGGACGGCTGTCCTCGATGTACTGCTTCGCGATGTCGCTCTGTGAATCCCGGCTGGGCACGTGCGCCGCGAAGGCCGCCGGCGAGGCGCCCGTCACCTGCGCGGTGGTGACCAGGCCGGTCGACTTCCCCGCCCGTTTCGCCCGTTCGAGGATCGTTTCCAGCGGACGTCCGCGGGTGTCCACCCCGACGGCGCCGTTGCGGGTCTTGTGCCCGGTCGCCAGGGCCGTGGCCGCCGCGGCCGAGTCGGTGACGACCTCGTCCTCGTCGTCGGACGAGGTCCGCACGAGACCGGCGGCCGAGAGCCCGTCCATCGCCAGTTCGCCGTGTTTTCCTTTGAGCGCCAGCCGGAGCAGGTCGCGCTGACCGAGCCCGAGACCGTCGCCCTGGATGTAGATGATGTTGCGCGCCGAACGCGCCCCGGTTCCCGCCGTCGTCGTCTCCGCGACGGCGGCCGAACCGCCGCAGAGGACCACCAGAACCGTCGCCGCCGCCAGACCACGTCCGCGCACATCGCCTCCCATTAGTTAGGAACCTTTCCTAACAGAGAACTCACGCGAACGCCAGACAAGCCCGGAAGGGATACCCACGGGCGGTGAGATCCAGACCACACGATCGGGTCGTGACGATCTTCTCCCGGCTGGGTCTATGGAGTGTGGGAGCGAACGGGACACCGCGCACTTCCGCCACAGGCAACGGAATCCGAACCGAGGAGATTGCGATGACGAACACCGCCACCACCGCCAAGCCGAGCTCGAACTCCGCCACCCCCGCCACCGAGAACGGCGCGCTCGCCTCCACCCAGGGCGTCACCACGATCGCCGACACCGTCGTGCAGAAGGTCGCGGGCCTCGCGACCCGGGAGATCACCGGCGTCCACGCCCTCGGCGGCGGTGCCGTGCGTGCCTTCAACGCGCTGCGCGAGCGCATCCCGGGTGCCACCGCGTCCGCCGGGCAGGGGGTCTCCGTCGAGGTCGGCGAGCGTCAGGCCGCGGTCGACCTGCAGATCGTCGTCGAATACGGCGTCGCGATCGCGGATCTCGCCAAATCGGTGCGCCGCAACGTGATCGGCGCGGTCGAGCAGATGACCGGGCTCGAGGTCGTCGAGGTCAACATCAACGTTTCCGACGTGCACATCCCGGGCGACGACGACGCCGACGAGCACACCGAGTCCGGCCGCGTCCAGTGACCACCGGCGCCGGCCCGCGCCCGACACAGCAAGGAGAACGTTCATGAACGCCACCCATCTCGGCCTGCTGACCGGTCTCGTGCTCGGCGTGGCCGGCGCGTTCGGCGGCTTCGGCGCCTTCCTCGTCGTACTCGTCCTCGCCGTCCTCGGCCTGCTGGTCGGCCGGTTCCTCGACGGCAAGCTCGACCTTTCGGCCCTGGCCGGCCGCGACAGGGGCTGACCGCCATGACGACCATGACCGCCGCCGCGCCGGACACGGACGGGCGCGGCGGGCTGACCGTGGCCGGCGGTGCCGTCGAGCGGATCGCCGCGCAGGCGATCACCGAACTCGACGGCATCGGCGGCGCGGCCTCCCGGGTGCTCGGGATCGCTGTCGGCGGCGAGGACCTCGACCAGGGCGCCAAGGTGAGCGCGAACGTCACCGGCTCGACGGCCACCCTGGACGTCCGGCTCTCGGTGAAGTACCCGCTCTCGGTCCGTGCCACCACGGAAACCGCGCGAAAGCACCTGCTCCGCCGCGTCGGCGAACTCTCGGGGCTGACCGTGACGCGGGTCGACATCACCGTCACGGCCCTGCACTCCGGGGAGACCGAAACGAGGAGGGTCCGATGAAACGACGCCCTCGCCGCACCGTCCCCGCCGTGCTCGTCGCCCTCGTGGTGCTCGCCGGCAGCGTGCTGGCCGCCGCCGTCGCGGTCCAGACGATCATCGGGGAGAAACCGTGGATCAGCTACGACGCCGTCGCGTCCGCGCTGCACGGCACCCGATGGAGTGATCCGCTGACGGCGATCGTCGGCGCCGGAGTCGCGCTGATCGGCCTGCTGCTCCTCATGAGCGCGATCGTGCCGGGGAGGCCGACCGTGCTGCCGCTCGACGGCGGCCCGGACACCGGCGCTTCCCTGCGCAGCTACCGATCGACGCTCCGCGTCGCCGCGTCCACTGTGGACGGCGTCTCGGCGGCGAAGCTGAAGCTCAAGCGGCGCGGGATCGTCTCGGTCGTGACCACCGGGCGGACGAACACGGCGGGGCTCGCCGACGCGGTCCGCGCCGCCATCGAGCACCGCCTCTCCCAGATCGGTCCCGCCACCGTTCCCGCCGTGCGGGTCCGGGTCAAGGCCACCAGGAGCGCGTCATGAGCGATCTCAACCGTCCCGCCAGGCTGAACCGCACCCTCCTGATCCTGACGGGGCTCGTACTGATCGCCGGTGGCGCCTTCGCCGTCGGCACCCACTTCGGCAAGGTCCCGCTGCTCGCTCGCGGTGCCACGCTCGTGCCCGGAACGGCCGCGCCGCCCGGGTGGGTCTGGTACGCCGTCGCCGGGGGTGCGGTCGTCGTCGGACTGCTGACGCTGCGCTGGCTCGTCGCGCAGCCCGTCCGCAAGCCGAAATCCCGCACCTGGCGCTTCGACCAGGACACCGGCCAGACCGCGTTGGCCGCGAGCACCGCGGTGGAACCGTTCGTGGCGGAGGTCGCGACCTATCCCGGCGTCCACGCCGCACACGCCACGCTCGGCGGCACCCAGGACGCGCCGGCGCTGGCCGTGGTGCTGAGCGCCGAGCAGGACGGCGATCTGGCCGCCATCCGCGAGCGGGTCACCGAGGAAGGGCTGCCGCGGCTGCGCCAGGCTCTGGACCTCGGCGAGCTCCCGATGACCATCGAGTTCCGCTTCTCCGCCAAGTCCGGTCCCCGTATCAGTTAGCACCCATCCGCGGGGCTCACCGGCTCCGAACGCCTCGTGAGAGGTGTGTAGGTGAGGGGAGCTGGGCGCGATGAGCGGTGGCCAAGCGGAGCTGGAAGCGGAACTCGACCGACTGTGCCGCCGGGTCGCCGGCGCCGCGGAAGTCACGCTCGACCTGCGGGACCTTCCCGAGCTACGCGACATCCGCTCCGTCGTCGCCGACCAGCTCGGCTTCGGCCGCGGCGAAGAGGAACCCCTCGGTGCCCTGCTGCTGGTGATAGACGAACTGGTGAGCAACGCGTACCGGCACACCGACGGACCAGGTGAACTGCGCGTCAACCGGCAGGTCCGCAGCTTCCTGGTCGAGGTCTCCGACGACGACCCCGACCTGGAAGTCTTGCGGTCCACCTCGGAAAGCGCGCACTACGGACTCCGGCTGATCCATCAACTGACCCTCGATTGGGGTTTCCGCGGCGAGCCGACCGGGAAAACGGTGTGGGCACTGGTTCCGGCCCAGCAGTACTACGAACGTTGAGGAGCACCCGCATGTCCACCGTCACCCGAGCCGCCGACACCGTGCTCGACCGGACCCTGCTCGGCTACAGCAGCATCGGGCACTTCCTGCGACGTCGGTGGTGGCCCGAAGACCCCGCGCCGGACGCGCTCGCGGGCAAGGTCGCCGTGGTGACCGGCGCGAAGGCGGGCCTGGGCAAGGCGACCGCCGTCGGACTGGCGAAACTGGGGGCGACCGTCCGGATCGCGGTCCGCGGCGACGGTGACGCCGCCCGCGCCGAGATCGAACGGGCCGCACCCGGCGCGCGGATCGTCGTCGACCAGTGCGACGTGAGCCTGATTTCGTCCGTGCGCGACTACGCGAAAGACCTCGACGGCGAGATCGACATCCTCGTGCACAACGCCGGCGTCATGCCGGCCGAGCGGACGGAAACGGCCGAGGGCAACGAGGTCATGCTGGCCACGCACGTTCTCGGCCCGCATCTCCTCACCGCGTCGCTCCGGCCGAAACTCGCCGAGGGGGCGCGGGTGATCTGGGTCAGTTCCGGCGGTATGTACGGCCAGCCTCTGCGCACCGACGACCTCCAGTACCTCCACGGCGAGTACAAGCCCGCCGCCGGATACGCGCGCACCAAACGCATGCAGGTGGTGCTCGCCGAACTCTGGGCGGACGAGCTGGACGGCTCCGGGATCACCGTGCACAGCGCCCACCCCGGCTGGGCCGACACCCCCGGCGTCGCGACCTCCCTGCCGACGTTCCAGAAACTGACACGGCCGATCCTGCGGGACGCCGAGCAGGGCGCCGACACCTTCGTCTGGCTCGCCGCGGCCGACGAACCGGCCCGGTACAACGGGATGTTCTGGCACGACCGGGCCCAGCGGCCGACGCACTACCTCGGCAAGACCCGGGAAACCGCCGCGCAACGTCAGGAACTCTGGCAGGCCTGTGGGCGGCTGACCGGGCTCTAGGCCCTCGTCCAGGACCCGAATATCGACTGGCAGGGCGCGGTGAGGTCCTGTCAGAGTGACAGGCGTGACGCGACCATTCCTTCCCGGCCTTGAGCTGTCCGAGCTGTTCTACACCGAAGTCGTCGCGCCGATCTTGAACAGCGAGCTGGCCGGGGTGCCGTACTCGGCGGCGTTGATCGGCTGGGGTTCGGAGGTGCAAGGCTTCGACACCGCGCGCTCCACCGACCACGCCTGGGGGCCGCGAATGCAGCTGTTCCTTGGCAGCGCGGACTTCCTCGCCCGCCGCGACGACCTGGACGCCTTGCTCGATCGTCGGCTGCCGCTCGAATTCCGTGGCTACCCGGTGCGCTTCGCCTTCCCGTCGGACGCGCCGGCTCGGCACTGGGTACACGTCGCCGATCTGCGGGAGTTCTTCACCGGGCAACTCGGTACGGATCCGGTCGGCGGTCTGTCGACTTCCACCTGGCTGACGGTGCCGACGCAGGTGCTGCGTGAGCTGACGGGCGGCGTCGTCTTCCACGATGGGCTGGGGTTGCTGGAACCTCACCGAAAGCTGCTCGCCTGGTATCCGGACGACGTGTGGCGCTATGTCCTGGCGTGCCAGTGGATGCGCTTGTCACAGGAGGAGCCGTTCGTCGGTCGCTGCGGCGAGGTCGGCGACGAGTTGGGCTCCGCGGTGGTCGCCGCCCGGCAGGTCCGTGACCTGATGAAGCTGTGCCTGTTGATGAACCGGGTGTATCCGCCTTACAGCAAGTGGCTTGGCACCGCCTTCGCGGCGCTGCCCTGCGCCCAGGCGCTGACTCCGGACCTGTCCGGCGCGCTGTCCTCGCGAGACTGGCGGGAACGTGAGCGGCACCTTTCCCGCGCCTACGAGATCGCCGCCCGGCTGCACAACGATCTCGGTCTCACCGAGCCGGTGGACGTGACGGTCCGCTACTTCCACGACCGGCCGTTCCGGGTTCTGGACGCCTACCGGTTCACCGACGCCCTGGTCGCGACGATCAGTGACTCGGCCGTGCGGGCCCTGCCCCCGGTCGGTGCGATCGATCAGTACGTCGACAGCACAGACGTCACCGACCGTGGGCACGCGGAATTGCGCCGCCGCTACATCACCGGCCCCGGACTCGACCTCTGATCGGCCGGATCGGCCGGGAGATCCTCGGTCTTCCGGGGTGTCGGTCGCGGGTCCGCTCCGCCGAAGCCGGCCACCCGACCCCAGACCTCGTTCTCCGGCCAGTCCGGGTGCACTGCCTGGTCGGCCTCGTCCGGGATCGAGGTCCCCGGCCGCAAGGTGGCGCGCAGGTCGGCGGGCATCACGCCCTCCAACGCCGCCGGCCGGACGTCCCAGCGGAGGTCGATCCGTCGATAACGGCCGGTCGGGGAGGCGGCGGCTGTTAGGGTCCCGGCCATGCGGGCGTGGTGCTTTGGCCTGGTCGTGGGCGCGAGTGTGCTGCTCGGCGCGTGCGCCGGGGGTGGGTCGGGAGCAGGCAAGGTGGTGCCCGCGCCGACCACGACGGCTCCGAAGACGGTGGCGACCGGCCCCTTGACGACCTCGACGCCGTCACCGCCGGCGACCCCGTCGACCACCACGACCCAGCTGACGCCGGACACGACCCGGACCACGGCCCATCGCTCCACGACGACCGCGAAGCGGCCGACTACCCCGCGGCGTACTCCCACCCGGAGACGGTGACGGCCGGTGACGGAGTTCGACCACGGTGTGAAAGCGATGTGTGCTGCTCAGGTGGCCTGAGCGCGGCTGACAGACTGCGGGAATGATCGTCGGATACGTCCTCGCGCTGCTGGCGGCGCTGGCCTCGGGTAGCGGCTCGGTGCTGGAGTCGATCGGCGTCCGCCGCGCGGGCGCTTACGGCGGCAGCGCGCTGGATCTGGTGCATCTGCGGCGCCAGTGGATCTACTTCCTCGGCGTCGGAGTCGACCTGGTCGGCTTCGCCTGCGCGGCGGCCGCGTTGCATCGGCTGCCGCTGTTCCTCGTCCAGTCGGTGCTGGCGTTCAGCGTCGGCGTGACGGCCGCGATCTCCGCGTTCCTGGGCAGCCGGTTGGCGGCGCCGGGCTGGGCCGCGTTGGGAGTCGGGGCCGTCGGCCTGGTCTTGCTGGGACTGTCGGCGCAGCCGGGCCCGGCCAAGGTCCTCCCGGCGGGGTGGCGCTGGGTCCTGCCCGCGATGGCGTTGGTCGTGGGGGCGATCGCTTGGTACTTCAGGCGATTCGACCGCCCCTGGGCGGCACAGGTGCTCGGCTTCGCGACCGGGGTCGGCTTCAGCGTGGTCGGTGTCTCGGCGCGCACCCTGAACCTGCCGTCCTCGGGCTGGGGGATGCTGGCGGAACCGGCCGTGTGGGCGATGATCCTCAACGGCCTGGCCGCGGCGGTCGCGTTCGCCCTGGCCTTGCAGAAGGGCGGTGCGACGGCGGTCAACGCGATCATGTTCACCACGAACACCGCGTTGTCCTCGGTCATCGGCCTGCTCTTCCTCGACGACCGTGTCCGCGACGGCTTCGCCACCTTCACGATCGCAGGCCTGATCCTGGCCATGGCCGGCGCGATCGTCACCGCCCACTACGCCACCCAGGCCAAGGAACCCCTTCGCACGGCCCGGCTGGCCGCGTGAGTCAGGCGCGGCGGAAGCTGTGCACCACGAACTGGGTCTTGGCGACCTGCTTGCCCGGTCCGAGCACGAACGACGGGCCGTTGCACGAGGAGCCGTTGTACATCCGGATGCTGTAGCCGGTGCGGCTGACCGCGGAGTTGTAGTGCTTGTCCGGGTAGCAGTGGGTGTTCTTGTCGAAATACCCCGCCGAGCTCTTCGTGCCGGTGTAGTTGATTCCCGACCACAGGCACAGGTCCGAGGTGCAGCTCGGCGCGGCCATCGCGGTCGCGGGCGCGACCACCGTTCCCGCGAGGGCGGCTCCGGCGGCCAGCAGGGTCATCAGGCGGTACTTGCGACTCATCGGTCTTCCTTCCTGAACGGACGCTTTGCCCGATTCGGCAGGAGCGTAGCGTCGGCATCGCCCGGCGAGTCGCCGTAGTTGCCCAATGGTGACCGAGTTCGTTCAGCGAGCGAAGGCCAGGGCAATCCAGTTCGAGAACTCGCACGCAAGGTGCATCCGGTGGCGGGTGACCATGGTGGGGAGGGTGAACCGCGGGAACTCGACGCACAGATGGGCGTGGAAGCCGTCAGCGTGGTCGCGGAACTCGTGCCGGACTCCACCGATGGCCAGGCCGGTGCCGGTCCGGGCGACACCGGAGGCTTCGAGGGGGAACGCCGGATCCCGGTGGGTGACGATCTCCGCGGTGTCGGCGTAGTCGACGAGGAACCGGGTCGCGAGGGGACTTCCTCCGGTCGTCTCGACGACTTCCTGCCGTCCGTCGGGGGCGGTGTCGATCAGGAAGTGGTCCGGGTTGGCGGCGATCATGCTGTGGGCGTAGTCGTCCCGGCCGACGTCGCCGAACCAGGCGAGGAAGTCCGCAGCGGTACCGGCTCCGGTGACGAAGAGGTCGCAGGTGCTGGTGACGCGACGCCCGCGCGAGAGGCGGGTGGAGGTGCGCGCGACCCAGTCGGCGCGGCGGATGTCCCGGGCGAGGCGGCGCCGGATCTCGTCGGGGCCGAGGTCCAGTTTGGCGTCGGCGAAAGCCGCGCGCCTGCGGGCGAGTTCGCCGGCGGGGACCGGGAGGCCGATCTTGACGGCGGCCTCGTTCATCCGCTTCGTCTCCCATGCCAGCACGTCTTCGCGTGTGACGGGACGTCCGGCCAGGACGGCCTCGATCGTCGGTTCGGTAGTGGGCATCGGTGCCTCCGGACGGGCTTCGGATCGGTGAGCGACTGCGATCGCACTGTTTAATCATACTGAACACTGCTGTCAAGGCAGGCGCGCTGTATGTCACCCGACGTGGCGAGGTGGTCAGTGCGGGGTCCTGAACCCGGCGGTAGTGTTCAGCGATGGTGAACTGAGGGTGCAAAGGGGTTCGCGGTGGAGGACAGGATCGGGCCCGCGCTGCGGCAGGCGCGGGAGGAGCGCAAGCTGAGTCTGCGCAAGGTGGCGACCGCCGCCGGGATCTCGCCGAGCCTGCTTTCGCAGGTGGAGACCGGCCGGTCCCAGCCCTCGGTGAGCACGCTGTACGCGCTGGTCAGCCACCTCGGCATCTCGCTCGACGAACTACTCGGCATCGACGTGGGTCAGGCCGGGGTGCCGGTCGTGAGTGAGTCGCCGGAGCGGCCGGTCGCGCGGACGCCGCCCGGTGTCGTGCAGCGTGCCGCGGACAACCCGGTCCTGGAGATGGCCAATGGCGTCCGGTGGGAGCGGCTGGCCATCGGCGGCCAGGCCGACGTCGATGCCTTGCTGGTCACCTACGCGCCCGGTGCCGCCAGTTCGGTCGACCGGAAACTGATGCGTCACAGCGGAATCGAACATGCCTACCTGCTGTCGGGCGAACTGACCCTGCTGCTCGACTTCGATCGGCACCTGCTCGCCCCCGGCGACTCCCTGTGCTTCGACTCCACCCGTCCGCACATGTACCTCAACCACGGAGCCGAGCCCGCGCGAGGTGTGTGGTTCGTGTCCGGCAGGCGGGAGCTCGAGCACACCCGCGAGTGGGTGGAGTCCCAGTTCGGCGACCTTTCCGGTGAGGTCGCCCAGTCGCCTTCGAACGCTGTCGAGGCCCTGGCGCTGCTCCTGAAAGCCGATCGCGACCGAGGGCGCTGATCACATCTCGTCCGCTGTCACTTGACGTTTGAGCTCAAGTGTTCAATATTAGTGAACACTTGAGCAAGCAAGGGTGACGGAAAGGAGATGCCGTGCTGATCGGATTCGCCGGGATCGGACGGATGGGCCTGCCGATGGCCCTCCGGCTGGTACGGGCGGGACACACGGTCCTTGCCCATGACCCGGGCCTCGGCAGTGTTCCGGCGAGCATCACGGCGGTCGCCTCGGCGGCCGGGCTCGCCGAGACGGAGCTGTCCATCAGCATGCTCCCCGACGGCGTGGCGACCCGGGAGCTGGTCCTGACCGGGCTGGCGGATGCCGGTCGGGATCATCTGCACGTGGTCATGGGCACCGTCGGTCCCGCGCTCGTGAAGGAGCTGGCTCGCACCGGTCCGGTGGACGTCATCGACGCACCGGTGTCCGGGAGCGTGTCGATGGCCGAGGCGGCCACGATCACCACCATGGTCGGTGGCACCGAGGAGCAGTTCGAACGCGTCCGGCCGGTCCTCGCGGCGATGACGTCGGCACAGTTCCACACCGGACCGGCGGGGTCGGGATCCGCGGCGAAACTCGCGATCAACGCCGTACTCGCCACCCTCAGCCAGGGCGTCGCGGAAGGTCTGCTCATCGCCGAGGCGGGAGAGCTGGACCTCAAGGTCTTCTACGACGTTCTCCGCGGGAGCGCGGCCGGCGCGCCTTATGTCGGCTACAAGGAGGACGCGTTCCTGGCTCCGGCGTCCGCCGGTGTCGCGGCCCCGATTTCCTTGATCCGCAAGGACCTCGGTCTCGCTCTGGAACTCGCGGCCGGGCTCGACCTGCCGGGAGCGGAAGCCGCCTACGCCGTGCTGGACGAGGCGGTGGCGACCGGTCGGGGCGCCGAAGACATGGCCCAGGTGCTCGCGATCCTGCGCGACCGCACGGGCCGGCCGGTGACCAAGGAGGAAGCACTCTCATGACCAGCGGCGATGCCGAATCGACCATCCGCTCCCTGGAAGATGCCAGGTACGCGGCGGTGATGGCGGGCGATTTCGCCGCCTTCGCCGCGCACGCCCATCCCGATCTCGCCTACACCCATTCGAACGCGGTCACCGACACGCTGGAGTCCTATTTGGACAAGCTGCGCTCGGGTTTCTATGTCTACCACAGCATCGACCACCCCGTGGACCGGATCACGGTGGCAGGGGACACCGCGGTCGTGGTGGGGGAGATGCACGCCGACATCACCGCGGGCGGGACCCGCAAGACCCTCGCGAACCGGGCCTTGGCCGTGTGGGTGCGCGACACGGGCCGCTGGCTGCTGCTGGCCTACCAGCCCACCGTCCTGCCGGAGCCCGCCCGATGAACACCTTCACCTATGACGCGTTGCCCGGACGCGTTGTGTTCGGGCCCGGCGTCGCGCGCGGTGGGCTGCTGGACGAGATCGACACGTTCGGGGCCACGCGGATCCTGCTCGTCGCGGCTGATTCGGAAGTGGATTTGGCGCGTGAACTGTGTGCGCCGTTCGCGGGCCGGATCGCGGCCACGTTCTCGGGAGTCCGGCCGCACGTTCCGCTCGAAGTCGCCGAACGCGTCCGCGTGGCGGCGGCCGAAGCGGATCTCGTGCTGTGTGTGGGCGGCGGGTCGACGACAGGGACGGCCAAGGCCGTCGCGCTCACCACCGGTCTGCCGATCGTCGCCGTTCCCACCACGTATGCCGGTTCCGAGGTCACTCCGGTGTGGGGGCTGACGGAGGGGAGCCGCAAGAGCACCGGAACCGATCCGCGGGTGCTCCCGAGGACGGTCGTCTACGATCCCGAGCTCACCCTGACACTTCCCGCCGACCTGTCCGTCGCGAGTGGACTGAACGCGATGGCGCACTGCGCCGAAGCGTTCTGGGCGCCCCGGCGGAATCCGGTTTCGAACGCCGTGGCCGAAGACGGCATCCGGCATCTCGCCGCTGGCTTGCCCGCGGTCGCCGCCAACGCCGGTGATCTCGACGCCCGCACCGAGTTGCTGCTCGGCGCCTATCTCGCCGGCTCGGCCTTCGCGGTGGCGGGATCGGGCCTGCACCACAAGATCTGCCATGTCCTCGGCGGCGCGTTCGACCTGCCGCACGCGCGGACCCACGCGATCGTGCTCCCCTACGTTCTGGCGTTCAACGCTCCCCGCGCGCCCGACGCCGTCTTCCGTATCGCATCCGCGCTCGGCTTCGCCGATCCAGTCCAGGGGTTGCGGCGGCTCGGTGAAAAGCTCGGCGTACCGCCCGGATTGCGGGAACTCGGGCTGCGCGAGGACTACGCCGATGTCGTCCTCGAAGACATCCTGGCGCTCGCCCCCGCCGACAACCCGCGTCCGGTCACCGCCGACAGCCTCAGATGGCTGTTGCGTGCAGCCTGGGCCGGGACCGATCCCGCGAAGGAGATCTCATGAGTCCTGAAGAATCCGTCGCGGACCGGGAGCAGGCCTTGACCGACGAAGTGCTCGCCAGCTTCGACGGGACCGCCGATCCACGGCTGAGGCTAGTCATGCAAAGCCTTGTCCGTCACCTGCACGCTTTCGCGCGGGACGTCCGCCTGAGCGAACAGGAGTGGGAGGCGGCCATCGGATTCCTCACCCGCGCCGGGCACATCACCGACGATCGCCGACAGGAGTTCATCCTGCTGTCCGACGTCCTCGGCCTGTCCATGCTGACCGTCGCCATCAACGAGCCGAAAGTGCCCGAGGCGACCGAAGCGACGGTGTTCGGTCCATTCTTCGTCGACGAGTCACCGGAAATCCCGCTCGGCGGCGACATCGCGCGCGGCGCGGCTGGGACACCGTGCCACGTTTCGGGACAGGTCCGTGACACCGATGGCGCCCCGCTCCCGGGAGCGCGCGTCGACGTGTGGGAAGCCGACGAGGACGGTTTCTACGACGTCCAGTACACCGACGACCGGTCGGCGGGGCGTGGCTGGCTGCGCACCGGGCCGGACGGGGAGTACCGGTTCTGGTCGGTCCTGCCCGCTCCCTACCCGATCCCGCACGACGGTCCGGTCGGGGATCTCCTGAATGCGGCGGGCCGGGGGCCCATGCGGCCGGCGCATCTGCACTTCAAGGTCACCGCGCCGGGCCATCGCACGCTGATCACGCACATCTTCCTCGCCGGCGACCCCTATCTGGACAGCGACGCCGTGTTCGGCGTCAAGGAAGGTCTCGTCGTGGAGACCGCGAAACATCACGGCGGGGGCGCTCCTGACGGCTCCCGGCCCCACGGTGACTGGACGAGCCTGACCTTCGATCTCGTGCTCGTCGCCGAACCACCCACGGCCTGACCCTGATCCTCCCCTTCCGGCGGCGCCCGTTCCGGTGGCCGCCCGGTTTCCCCTGCCCGAAAACCTCGACGTGGAGGTGCAAGATGCGAAGTACCCGATGGATCGTGCTGGGCGGGTGTTTCCTCGCGTATCTGTTCGACGCGCTGGAAATCGTCCTGCTGTCGTTGTCGCTCCCGGCGATCCGGCACGACATGGGCCTTTCGGCGACCCAGGCCGGTCTCCTCGCGACCGCGACGTTGCTGGGCATCGGGGTCAGCAGCGTCGCGGGCGGTTACGTGGCCGACAACTTCGGCCGGAAGAAGGCACTGATCGCGTCGCTGCTCATTTTCGGGGTCTTCACCGCGGCCTTGGCGGTCGTACCGAACTTCGCCGTGTTCCTGCTCCTGCGGTTCCTCGCCGGGATCGGACTCGGCGCGGTGTGGAGCGTCGTGTCCGCGTACGTGGTCGAGACCTGGCCTTCGCGGCACCGGGGTCGCGCCGCCGCGTTCGTGATCAGTGCCTTTCCCGCCGGAGGCGCGCTCGCGGCGGTCGTTTCCGGGCAGTTCCTGCCCGACTGGCGGTCGATGTTCCTCTTCGCCGGCACCGCGGTGGCCGTTCCCGTCCTCGTCGTCCTCGTCTTCTTCCGGGAATCGGCCGACTGGGTCGCGCACAAGGCGCAGCGGACCGGCCACGTCGTCACCGTGCGGGACGTACTGGACGGATCGTTGCGCCGGACCACCCTGCTGGGCACGCTGATGGCCGCTCTGGCGCTCACCGGCTACTGGGGCGCGACGACCTGGCTGCCGACCTACCTCACCGCCGAACGTGGTCTCCCGGCGAGCGACGTCGCGCTGTTCGTGACGATCCTGAACATCGGCATGTTCCTGGGGTACAACGGGTTCGGCATGGTCGCCGACCGGATCGGCCGTCGGCGGACGATCATCTTCACCCTGCTCGGTGTCGCGCTCACCCTGCCCGTCTACGCCTTCACCACCCACCAGGCGAGTCTGCTGTGGCTCGGCCCGCTGTTCGGTGCCTTCACCGCGTTCTTCGGCATTTTCGGCTCCTACCTCGGCGAGTTGTTCCCCACCCGGGCCCGTGCGACCGGTGCGGGATTCTGCTTCAACGTCGGCCGCGGCATCTCCGCCTTCGCTCCTTTCGGCCTGGCGGGACTCGCGGGAGTCGTCGGCTTCAGCGGAGGACTTCTCGTCTGCGCCGGTTTCTTCGCGCTGGCCGTTCTGGCGACCCTGTCGTTGCCGCGAACCGGAGCGCGGGAGGCGGAACCCGTCGGCGACCGGCGCGAAGTCGAGGCCGGAGCATGACCGCGACCATGAAAGCCGCTGTATACCACGGAACCCGGGACATCCGGATCGAACGGATTCCCTTGCCGGAACCCCGTGCGGGCGAGGTGCTGGTGGCCGTCCGGCGCAGCGGGATCTGCGGCACCGACGCGACCGAATGGGCCGCCGGGCCGGTGATGGTGCCGCTGCACCGGAGGCATCCGGCCAGCGGGCATCTCGGCCCGATGATCCCCGGCCACGAGTTCGTCGGCGAGGTCGTCGACGGCCGCGCCGGGTTGCCCGCCGGCACTCTCGTCGCCGCGGGCGCCGGAGTCTGGTGCGGACGATGCGACCGCTGTGCGCTGGGCCGTACGAACATCTGCCGCGGCTACTACACGCTCGGCCTCAACGCACCGGGAGGGCTGGCCGAATATGTCGCCGCACCGGTCAAGACGCTGAGGCCGATCCCCGACGGCCTGTCCGTCGACGCGGCGGGAATGGCGCAGCCGCTGGCAGTCGGGCTGCACGCCGCCCGCCGCGCGGGAGTCCGCGACGGGGACTCCGTCGTGATCATCGGCGCCGGCGCGATCGGCACCTTCGTCCTCGCCGGTCTCGGCCACCTTCGCCGAGCCGATGTCACCGTGATCGACCTTCCCGGGCCCAAACTGGAACGCGCGGCGAAACTGGGCGCGACACGCACCCTGCCCGCGCGTCAGGACGTGGTCGAAGCCGTTCTGGCAGGCACAGCGGGCCGAGGCGCCGACGTGGTGATCGAGGCCAGCGGTGCGCCAGGGCAGTTCGAGAACGCGCTGCGAATGGTGACCACCGGCGGCCGGGTACTGGCCGTCGGCCTGCCGAAAGACAATCCCACCGTAGACCTGTTCGCCCTGGCCCTACGTGAGATCACCGTCGACTCGACCGTCGCACACGTCTGCGACACCGACCTCGGCATCGCCCTCGACATCCTCTCCGAAGGCACACTCGCACCACTGCTGCTGCACTCCTTGATCACCCTGGAAGACCTGGTGGCACATGGCCTGGAACCGCTCGTGGCCGGACAGGTCGACGGCAAGATCCTGGTGACACCCACTTAACCGGGCGTATGGCCGCCTCACATCCGGCGGGGTCGTGTCGTCGTACTGGCGAGACCGAACACCCCACCGGCTAGGAGCAGCAGCATGACCACCTTCAGCGAGATGACCGGTGACCACCGGCTGGACATCGCCAGGACGACGCTCGGCTTCGTCGCGCGGCACACCATGTCCAGCCGGGTGGCAGGTCACTTCGACGAGTTCGAAGGCAGTGTCCGCCTCGACGGCGGTGAACCGTCGAAGTCCAGCGTCCGGTTCACCGTGAAGGCCGCGAGCATCGACACCGGGAACGCGCGGCGTGACGATCAGCTGCGCGGGGCGTTCCTCGACGCGGAGGCCCACCCGGCCATCACCTTCGCCTCGACCGGGATCCGGCACCTCGGTGGCACCCGGTTCGAGGTCGCCGGGGACCTGACCGTCCGGGGCGTCACCAACCCTGTTCGCGGCATCGTCGTCGAACTGGTCGACATCGCCGCGAACAGGGTGGCTTTCGCGGGCAGCGTCACGATCGATCGCCATCGGTGGGGAGTGAACCAGAACTTCGCGACCAGGCTCATGGTCAGCTCGAAGGTGACCTTGCGGTTCTCCGTCGAAGTGTCGACCGGCCGGTAGGAGACCCGGCCGGTCGACGTCACGTCGCCGGGTAAGAGATCATCCGCTCTCCGACGAACCCGGTGAAGGTCAAGGGTTTACCGGTCATGTCCCAGTCGAGGATGTTGTCCGTGCCGGTGCTCGTCAGGATCTCGTGGAGGACCTTCGACATCGGCCCGGGGTGTTCGTGCCACTCGTCCCTGTCGTTGTAGGCGATCCGCCAGGTGTCCGGGTCGGCCGAATCGGTGATCCACCAGAACGTGCCGCCCGCGTCGTGCGTTCCCCAGGGATAGAGCCCGCCGGATTCGGGGAACAGCCGATAGGACACCTTTGTGAGGTATCCGGTGTACTCGTCCGCGAAGATCCTCAGGAGCTGCTCGTTGTTCCGCTTGGTGGTCGCCAGCTCGCCGGCGCTTTGCCCCGGGTTGTCCACCTCGATGCTGTCGCGAAAGGCACCTGACGGGAATCGGGTCAGCAATTCCTTGTAGTCGCCGGGGAGCGGAGTACCCAGTTCACGTTCGACGGTCTCCCAGTCGAGTTCCGGACGGAAGTCCCCGGCCCGCCAGCCGACGAGGCGGGCGACCTCGTCGGCATGGGACTGGCGTGGTGTGTTTGTCACGTCGTGGATGCTAGCGAAGCAGGCTCCGGTGCCGGAGCCGTTTTCCTTTCGGCAGCGGGCAGCGTCGCGAACAGCACGGCCGCCCCGAGGAGCGCGATGACCGCGATCCAGCCCGCGCCGACGTGCATCGCGTGGATGAACGCGTCATCGGCGGCTTGGGCAAGGGCGGGCCGGTGGACGGCGGCGGCCGCGTGGCGGGCCTGTTCGGCGGATACGAGCGCCTGATCCCGCACCGGGCCGGGTAGAGCCGCCAGCGAAGGTTCGATCGCGCGCCGGTACATGATCGACATGATCGTTCCGCCCACCGCGATTCCGATGACACTGCCGGTTTGCCGCACGGTGTTGGTGACGGCCGAACCCGCACCGGCCTGCTCCAACGGCAGGGTGCTGATCAACGCGGCCGTGACGGGGCCGATCACCATGCCGATCGAGAGACCCTGGATCAACAACAAGAGCTCGATCAGGACGAGGGGAGTTTGCAGCCCGAGGAACCCGTACCCGCCCATGGTCAGCGCGGCCACGATCAGCGCCGGCACGGTGACCAGCCTCAGCGACAGCCGGCGAACCAGGCGCGTGGCGAGGGGCGCGCCCGCGAGCGCGCCGAGCGCGGTCGGGATGTTGGCCAGCCCCGCCTTCATCGGCGAAAACCCGAGCGCGCCTTGCAGGTAGAACGCGTTGTAGAAGGTAATGGCGGCCACGCCGAAGAGCAGCAATCCGAGCGCCACATTGCCGCCGCCGAAGGCGCGTTGCGCGAGTAGCCGCGGATCGAAGCCCGGCATCTCGACACGCAGTTCGACGAGTACGAAAACGGCCAGCAGAACAAGGCCGGTAACGATCGGCGCCCAGACATCGGTACGGCTCCACGCGGCCACCTGTCCCGCCCGGATCAGCCCGTAGGCCAACGCCACCAGTCCGCCGAACGACAGCAACATTCCGGCGGGATCCAGCGGCCGCCGGGCGGGGCTGCGGAAATTCGGGACCAGCACGGCGAGCCCGGCCAGTGCCAGGGCCGCGACCGGGACGTTGATCAGAAAGACCGAGCCCCAGTGGAAATGGTCGAGCAGGAACCCCGCCAGCACCGGGCCGGCCGCCATTCCGACACCGGCCGACGTCGAGAAGACGCCGATCGCGGCGGCCCGCGCGGGGCCGGTGAAGGTCCACATGAGGATGGCCAGCATGGCGGGGGTGATCAGCGCGCTGCCGACCCCCATCACCGCCCGGGCCGCGATCAGCTGGCCCGCGTCGCTCGCGTATGCCGCCCACAGCGAAGAACCGGCGAAGACCACCAGTCCACCGGAGAACACGGTCCGGTGACCGAAGCGATCGCCCAGCGCGCCCGCGGTGAACATCAGGGTGGCGAAGGCCAGCGTGTAGGACCCCGTCGCCCATTGGAGTTCGCCGGGATCGGCCCCCAGCCCGCGGATCGGGTCCGCGAGGGTCTCCAGCGTGGTACTCAGAACGGTGTTGTCCAGCCAAATCAACAGCGAACACAGCATGAGAACGGCAAGAATCGACTGCTGACGGAATTTGGGCAACGGTGGAGTCGAGGTCATGAACACCTTCGGATATCGATCAGCGAGAACCTGAGCGAATGGACCGTAAGCAAACTCCACGGTGCTGTCAAGCTTGGTGTTTCTCGTCAAAATTGTTGTGGTGGAACGAAATGTATGCCCCTCATCCGAATTTGCGCACAGAATGATTCTGTGCCCTCGGCCTATTTGCTGATTCGGAGAAATCGGCGAGTTCGGAGGGTTGCGGCGGGGAGGTTTTCCTGCCTTCCGCCGGTGCGCGACACCTGAAGACGGCGAGCGCGCGACCGGCTCGACCCACGCGGCCTCAGTCGATGAGGACGTTCTTGTAGAAGAGGTTCGCGTAGCGGTTGATGTTTCCCATGCTGCTGCGCGAACCGAATCCCATGTACAACCGGGTCTCACCGGCCAGGCTCCGGTAGATTCCGAGGCCTTCCGGCTCGCGGTACACGAGCGACTTCCCCGCCTTGGTCAGCGCGCGGCTCTTCACCTTTCCGGTGTTCATGTCGATGCACGTGACGTAGGAGTTGATGTCGGCCGGGTTCTCGTGGCCCTCGCCGTCCAATGTGTACAGATACTGGCCGTAGATCGTGTAGCCCTGGAACGTCACCTGCTTGTCGGAAAGCGCGGGCTGCGGGAAATGCGCGAGTGGTGTGCTGAAGTCGCCGGCGGCGGCGGACGCGAGGGAAAAGACACTGATGGTCATCTTGCCGTTTTCCTTGCGGCGCACCGCGATCCGCTTGTTGATCGGATCGGTGGCGCAGGTGATCGTTTCGCTGCCGGTGAGGAACTTCTTCACCGACGGCGTGCCGCCGTTGACGAACTTGAACCTGGCCAGCGCCGTCCCGCGACCGTCGCCGGTGGGTCCGTTCGAGTCGCATTCCATCCAGATGTAGGAGTCGGTGCCCACCGGTTCGACACCGATCGACACACCGTGCCCGGCGTTGTTGAGATGCATCGAGCCCTGGATCTCGCCGGAGAAGTTGACCTGGGTGACGCAGAGGTCGTCCCCGGTCCCGCCGTTGCGGGCGTTCACGATGAAGATGCGCACGTTCTGGTTGTCGAAGGCGAAGCCCTGCATCACGTGGTGCGACTCGTGCAGGAGCTTGCTGCGGAACTCGTCGTAGGACGGCTCGGTGAGGTCGAAGCGCTTGGACGTCGGCATCGCGGTGATCGCGGCCGAAGCCGGTCCGGCGAACACGGCGCCGGCGCCGAGCAGTGCCGTCGTCGCGACGAGGCCGCCACCGGTACGCAGCAGGGAACGTCGGGAGAACGTGGAGCCGGTGACTCCCGGCTGCATCCGCTCAGGCATGGGCACTCACCTTCGTCGAGTTTCGCGGTCCGATCGAAGGTTCTTCAAGCTCGTACAAGATTCGTACAAAACGGCCGCCGATCCGGCCCGGTCCGTAACGGGCGTTCCCGCCGCGCGGTTGACGGTCGCGGTCGTCTAGCCCGGCGCGACAAGGTCATGTCACCCGCCCGCGCCCAGAACCTGCGAAGTGGGGTCGTCACGTGGATCATGAAAGGTGTTCCCTCCGCCGCAGCCTCGAAGGGGTCGTGATGGCCAAGCCCAATGTCGCCGAGCAGTTCGTTCAAGTCCTGGTGCAAGCCGGGGTGGAACGGATCTACGGCGTGGTCGGTGACAGTCTGAACCCGGTCGTCGACGCGATCCGCCGCACCCCGGGTATCGAGTGGGTGCACGTGCGCAACGAGGAGGCGGGCGCGTTCGCCGCGGCCGCCGAGGCCCAGCTGACCGGACGGCTCGCGGTGTGCGCGGGCAGCTGCGGGCCGGGCAACACGCACCTGGTGCAGGGGCTGTACGACGCGAACCGCACCGGCGCGCCGGTACTCGCGCTCGCCTCGCACATCCCGTCCGGCCAGATCGGTACCGGGTTCTTCCAGGAGACCCACCCGGAACGGCTGTTCGTCGATTGCAGTGGCTACTGCGAGCAGATCAGCGGGCCCGACCAGATGCCCCGGGTGCTGCGGATCGCCATGCAACACGCGCTGGCCCGGGGCGAGGTGTCGGTGCTGGTGCTGCCGGGCGACGTCGCGCAGCTGGAGGCCACTTCGCCCACCGGGAACGGGGCGCCGGTCGCCGGCCACGGGACGGTCGTGCCACCCGAGCCTCAGGTCGCCCGGCTCGCCGAGCTGATCAACGAAGCCGAAACCGTCACCCTGTTCGCCGGTGCCGGGGTGCGCGGCGCGCACGCCGAGGTGATGGAGCTCGCCGGGGCTGTCCAGGCACCGGTCGGCCACAGCCTGCGTGGCAAGGAGTGGATCCAGTACGACAATCCGTACGACGTCGGCATGAGCGGGCTGCTCGGTTACGGCGCCTGCTACCGGGCCATGCACGACGCGGATTTGCTCCTCTTGCTGGGCACCGATTTTCCGTACGACTCCTTCCTGCCCCAGGCCCGGACCGTGCAGATCGACCACGACGCGACCCGGCTGGGCAGGCGCACCGCCTTGGAACTGGCCGTGCACGGCGACGTGCGGGAGACCCTGCGGGCCGTGCTGCCGCTTCTCCGGCGCAAGACCGACAGGGCCTTCCTGGACCGCATGCTGCGCGACCACTGCAAATCCCTGGAACACGTCGTCGACGCCTACACCCGCAACGTCGAACGGCACATCCCCATCCATCCCGAGTTCGCCGCCGACCTGCTCGACGAACTCGCCGCCGACGACGCGATCTTCACCGTGGACACCGGCATGTGCAACGTCTGGGCCGCCCGGTACCTCACGCCCAACGGGCGCCGGCGGGTCATCGGTTCGTTCCTGCACGGCACGATGGCCAACGCCCTGCCGCACGCCATCGGCGCGCAGTTCGCCTACCCGGGACGACAGGTCGTCTCGATGTCCGGCGACGGGGGACTGGGCATGCTGCTCGGCGAACTGCTCACCGTCGCCCTGCACGAGCTGCCGGTCAAGATCGTGACGTTCAACAACTCCTCGCTGGGCATGGTCAAGCTGGAGATGCTGGTCGACGGCCTGCCCGACTATCAGACCGACCACCGGCAGGTCGATTTCGCCGCCATCGCGCGCGGCGCCGGCCTGCGCTCGGAGCGGGTGACCGATCCGACGCGGCTGCGCGCCGCCCTAGAGGAAGCGCTGAGCCACGACGGTCCCGCGCTGGTGGACGTCGTGACGGACCCGAACGCGCTGTCCGTCCCGCCGCACATCACCGCCGGTCAGCTCGGTGGATTCGCGCTGGCCGCGAGCAAGGTCGTCCTCGAAGGCGGTGTCGGCCGGATGATCGACCTCGCCCGTGCCAACCTCCGCAACATCCCCCGGCCGTAACGGGTGCGGACCGTGGTGCCGGGCGGAGCCGGCCGCTCGGCACCACGGTCTCACCTCAGCACTTCTTCGTGGAGCCGCCGTCGTCGAGGTACTTGTCGGAGAACCAGCCTTCACGCTGCGTGCCCGCGACGCGTCCCCAGGTCCAGGTGCTCACGCCGCCGACCGATTCGCCGGAAGTCCAGCAGTGGTAGTAGATCAGCGTGCCCCTGGCGGCTTGCCCCAGTGCGGTGCAGTTGGTGTGCGGGCCGGTCCGATAGCGCAGGACCGTCGTCGTCCGGCCCGAAGCGGAGTCCTTGTTCGAATGCGGGTGACTACAGTCCAAGGTCCGGACCGGGTCGGCCTGCGTGCCCGCGGGCGCGGCCGTGGCGATCCCGCCGACGCCGATCAGCGCGGCGGCGACAACGCCGGGCAGGGTGAGCAAGGCTCCGCGTAGCGATTTCCTCATCGTTCTCCCTCTCGAATTCTGAATTCCAAGTTGCGGTGTGTCGATTTCAGGGAACTAGGCAGCTGTGCGACAACTTCTTGATCGCGAACATTTTCAGATCATGGGCGCTCCCTTCTTTCGGGATGGCGGCCGCCTTTTGTCGCGAACCTGGCCAGTGCGCCATTAATCTCGGCGATCGGCCCGTTTTTTGTTTCGCCGATGCCTGGTCCGCCAGTGATTTCCCCCTGAAAATAGGATGCCACGGTGCTGTTGCAGTGAAGTTGCGGCGCCTTTGCGGTACCTTGGCGATATGGAGTTCTGCCTGTTCGGGCAGGTCCAGTTGATCTTGGGGGATCAGCTAGTCGATGTGGGGCACCGCCGTGAGCGAGGTCTGCTGGCCCTCTTGTTGCTGGACACGCCGAGGCCGGTTCCGGTGGAACGGTTGATCGATTTGTTGTGTGACGACGATCCGCCGAAAGAGCCGCGCCGCGCGATGCAAGTGCACGTTTCCCGGCTGCGGAAACGGCTGGCCGAGACATGCGGTGATCAGGTTCTGCTGACGAGTCAGGCGGCGGGCTACCTGATCGAGGTGGATCCGGACGCGGTCGATGTGCATCGGTTCACGCGCCTGGTCGCCACGGCACGCCGGACCGCGGATCCGGCCGATCGGGCGCGGATCCTCCGGGAAGCGCTGGCCTTGCGACGTGGGCCGGTCTGCGCCGACCTGACGTCGGAGCGACTGCGTCGGTTCCTGCGGGATCGGCTGGACGAGGTGTGTCTCGAGGCGTTGGAGTCGCGGGTGGAGGCCGATCTCGCGGTGGGGGCGCACCGGGAGTTGGTGGGTGAGCTCGCGGAGTTGACCGCGCGCCATCCGGCGCGGGAGCGGCTGGTGGCGGCGAGGATGGTCGCGCTCTATCGCAGTGGCCGGTCCAGGGAAGCGCTGGAGGTGTATCAGGCCACCGCGAAGGAACTCGTCGAGGAGCTCGGTGTCGACCCGGGCCCCGGACTGCGGAACCTGCACAGCGCGATCCTCAACGACGCTCCCGCGCTCGCGCCGCCGCCCACCGGGGAACCGCCCGCGCCAGCCCAGCTTCCGGCCAGTCTGCCCGCGTTCACCGGACGGCGGTCCGAACTCGCCGAAATGCTGGACCGGCGAGGCACGGACGCGGTGGTGATCAGTGCGATCGGCGGGATGGCGGGGGTCGGCAAGACCACCCTGGCGGTGCAGGTGGCGCATCAGATCGCGGGGGACTATCCGGACGGTCAGCTGTTCGTGGATCTGCACGGCTTCACCGCCGGGGTCGAGCCTGTCGAGCCCGCCGTCGTGCTCGACAGGCTGCTGCGCTCGCTCGGCACGCCCGGCGAGCAGATCCGGCGGGGTCTGGACGACCGTGCGGCGCAGTTCCGTAGCAAGCTGGCGGGCAAGCGAGTGCTCGTGGTGCTGGACAACGCCGCGACGGAAGGGCAGGTCCGGCCTCTGCTGCCGGCCACGCCGGGCTGTCTCGCCCTGGTGACCAGCCGTCGCTCGCTCACCGGACTGGAGCACGCCGAACCTGTCACGCTGGACTCTCTGGGGCAGGACGACGCGATCGAGCTGTTCGCCCGCGTCGCGGGCAGGGAACGAGTCGCGTCCGAACCCCTCGACGTGCTCGCCGAGGTGGCCGGATTGTGCGGGCGGCTTCCACTCGCACTTCAGGTGGCGGCCGCCCGGCTGCGCGCTCGGCCTGCGTGGACGGCGCGGCACCTGGCGGCGCTGCTGTCGGACGAGCGCACCCGGTTGTCCGAGCTGGCCGCCGGAGACCGCAGTGTGGCGGCCGCGCTGGCGTTGTCCTACCGGCATCTCGACGGCGAACCGCGCCACCTCTTCCGGCTGCTCGCGCTGCACCGCGGAGACGACATCTCGGTGCCTGCCGCGGCCGCGCTCGCCGGATGCGACGACACCGGGACCGGTGCCCTCCTCGAAATGCTGGTGGACGAACGCCTGCTCGACGAACCCGCACCCGGCCGATACCGGTTCCATGATCTCGTCCGGGTCTACGCCGGTGAACGCGCACTAGCCGAAGAGAGCGAAGCCACTCGTGAAGCCGCCATCACCCGGATGCTCGACTGGTACCTGCGCACGGCCAACGCCGCCAGTGCCCTGATCGTCCCGTGTTACCCGCGCGTGGTGGACACACCGCCGGTGGACACCTTCACTTCGCGCGGAGAAGCCCTCGCCTGGCTCGAAACCGAACGCGCGAACCTGGTCGCCGCCTGCCATCACGCGTCCGGCTCGGGCAGGCTGGACACGGCCTGGAAGCTTCCGCTGACGTTGTTCGATCTGTTCTATCTCCGCAGATACCGGTCGGATTGGGTCCGCACCAGTGAACTGGGACTCGCCGCCGCACGCCGTACCGGCGACCCGGTCGGCGAGGCGTGGATGCTCATCAATCTGGGGTTCGGCTACTGGGAGATCGGGCGATATCAGGACGCGTTCGATCTCGGTCAGGAAGCGCTGGACCGGTGGCGCGCACTGGCCGAGCCACGAGGCGAGGCCAGCGCGCTGCACTTCACCGCGGGAACCTACTGGCGACTGGGGCGACACGCGGAATGCCTCGACCATTTCGAGCTCGCGCTGGCGAAGTACCACGAGGCGGGCGACCGGTTCGGTACCGGCTGGGCACTGGCCAGCCTCGGCGGCGTTTACCTGGAGCTGAGCAGACTCGACGACGCGCTGCGCACCGAAGAGCAAGCACTGATGGTATGGCGGGAACTCGGCGACCAGCACGGTGAAGGCATCGCGCTGAACAACCTCGGCGACATCTGCCGGGAACTCGGTCGTCTCGACGACGCGATCGGCTACCTCGAGCCCGCCCTCGCGGTGAACCGGGCCGCCTGTAACCGGTGGGGCGAGGCGTGGGCGCTCACCAGCCTCGGCAAGGTACTGCGTGATCGCGGGCACTTCGCCGAAGCCCGCGCCCATTGGCACGACGCACTGGCGATCTTCGACGAACTCGGCGACCCCCGGGCGGAAGAGGTCCACTCCTACCTCGAACAAACCGCCTGACGTCGATCCCGGGTGCCGGCAGTGAACCTGGGGCGTGACTGTCCAAAAGGGACGCTATCCCAGGTGCCAAGTCCGTGAAGGCCTCCTTGAGGGACCCAGGGTCCCTCAAC
>NZ_JBHXJK010000043.1:52326-67882 GCF_042723255.1 Amycolatopsis thailandensis | reverse complement strand
ACCTACACACCCACCCAAGTACATCACCCCCCCCTTCCTTGCGCCAGCCGCAAGGAAGGGGGCCTTCATGTACTGCAGGAGGGCAAGCACCACTCAGCCGAAGAACTTCACGACCTCCGTGTACGCCAGGTACGCGAACATCGCCAGGCACACGCCCAACAGTCCATTCGAGACCCAGCCGGACCGACCTTCCCGCGGCACCCGCGAAGTGTTCAGCAGCACCAGCAACGTCGCCGCCAGGAACGGCATGAACAACGCGCCCAGCACGCCGTAGATCACGGTGAGCTGGAAGGGCTGGTCCAGGAACAGCAAGGCCATCGGCGGAAAAGTCAGCCACAGCACGTATCCCCGGTACGCGACACTGCGTTCCCCGGCCTTCTTTTCGTACGTCTCAACGCTTTCCGTCGTGTTCCCGGGCAGCCGCAGAATGCGCCACCAGTCCGCGAAGAGCAGGCTCACGCCGTGCCAGACACCGATCACCGACGTGAACGAGACCGCGAAAAAGCCGATCAGGAAAGGAATCCGTGCCCATTGCCCGTAATCGGCGGCGAGGGTGTCGCCGAGGAACAGCAGGCCCTTGTCGCCCGAGATGATCTTCTGACCCAGCAGCAGTTCCGCGCCGACGATCAGCATCGCGATCACGAAGATCCCGGTCATGACGTACCCGACGGCGTTGTCCGTGCGCATCATCGGCAGCCACTTCGCCGAACGCCAGCCCTTCGCGAGCGTCCAGTAGCCGTACGCCGCCATGGTGATCGTGCCGCCGACGCCACCGACCAGGCCGAGGACGTAGACGAGCGACCCGTCGGGCAGGGTCGGGACGGCGCCCTTGAACAGTGCGGCGAAGTCCGGGACGACGAGGATCGCGGTGCCGACCACGGTCACGAACATCACGCCGGTGAGCACCGTCATCAGCTTCTCGATGATCGCGTAGCGGCCGAACCACACCAGCGCGAAGCCGAGCAGGCCGCAGATCATCGCCCAGTACCGCACCGGAAGCGCGGGGAAGAGCGCGTTCAGCGGTAGCCCCGACGCCGACATCGCGGTCGCGCCGTAGACGAAACCCCAGATCACCGCGTAGATCCCGAAGTAGATCAGCGCCCAGACCCCGAGTGTCCGCCAGCCGGCGAGGATCGTCCGGCCCGACGTCAGATGCCAGCGGCCGACGGCTTCGGCCAGCGCGAGTTTGAAGATCGTCCCGACGAGCACCGCCCACAGCAGCGTGTACCCGAAGCGCGAGCCCGCCACCATGGTCGCGACGAGGTCGCCCGCGCCGACCCCGGTCGCCGCGGCCATGATCCCGGGTCCGACCTGGCGCAGCCGTGCGCGCCAGCCGACGGGCGGTTCTTCCAGTTGGTCGGTCACCGTTGAACTCGACATGCGGTGGAACGTAACCCGCGTCACACCTGGAGCAAAACGGACGAACACGACTCTTTACCGTCTCTTAGGGAAGGTCGCCCGACCGGACCAATGAACCGTTCACCGCGCCTGCGGACCGGTTCTCAAGCGGGCCGGAGTACCGTCGTAGAGGTGTTTCCTGAGCATCGTCCCCGCAGGCTCCGTACCACTCCGGCCATGCGCAGGCTGGTCGGTGAGACGTCGCTGCGCCCGCGCCAGCTGATCCTCCCGATGTTCGTGGCCGAGGGCATCGACGCGCCCCGCCCGATCTCCAGCATGCCGGGGGTCGTCCAGCACACCCGTGACACGCTGCGCAAAGCCGCCGTCGACGCGGTCAACGCCGGTGTCGGCGGCCTGATGCTGTTCGGCATCCCGGCGACGCGGGACGCGGAAGGCTCCGGCGCGATCGACCCGGACGGCATCCTCAACATCGCCCTGCGCGACCTGAGGTCCGAGCTCGGCGACGCGACGGTCCTGATGGCCGACACGTGCCTCGACGAGTTCACCGACCACGGCCACTGCGGCGTCCTCGACGCCGACGGCGGTGTCGACAACGACGCGACCCTGCGCGTGTACGCGGAAATGGGGCTGGCCCAGGCGGAAGCGGGTGCGCACCTGCTCGGGCCCAGCGGCATGATGGACGGCCAGGTCGGCGTCATCCGCGCCGCGCTCGACCGCGCCGGGCGCACGGACACCGGGATCCTCGCCTACTCGGCGAAGTTCGCCAGCGCGTTCTACGGCCCCTTCCGTGAGGCCGTCGACTCGCAGCTGAAGGGCGACCGGAAGACGTACCAGCAGGACCCGGGCAACGTCCGCGAAGCGCTGCGCGAGATCGAGCTGGACATCGCCGAGGGCGCCGACATGGTCATGGTCAAACCCGCCCTGTCCTATTTGGACGTCATCAGGGCGGCGGCCGAGGCGTCGCCGGTTCCGGTGGCGGCGTACAACATCTCGGGCGAGTACGCGATGGTCGAGGCCGCGGCGGCGAACGGCTGGCTCGACCGCGAGCGCACGATCGTCGAGGTGCTGACCTCGATCCGCCGCGCGGGCGCGGACATGATCCTCACCTACTGGGCCGCCGAAGCCGCCGCCTGGCTGGACTGACCGGCCGGACCACGTAGGCTGCCGTTCGTGACCGACAGCAAAGCGGGCGAAACGGACGACGAGCGTCGCAAGCGGGGGAGGGCGCCCGATCCGATCCTGCCTGGTCAGACGCCGCCGAAGATCGCGGTGCCGAAGCCGGTCGCCATCTCGTTCTGGCTGTGGATCCTCGCCGGGGTCGTCCTGGTGGCGGGGCAGATCGCCCTGCTCGTGCTCAAAGACGAGCTGACCGCGGGGATCCTCGATCAGATCAAGAAGAACCCGGTCCCCGGCCAGCCCGCGGATCCGGCGCTGGTCGCGTCCGGCGTGACCACCCTGCTGTGGATGCTGTTCGGTGGCGCGGTCACCTTCGCCGTCCTGTTCGCGTTGTTCGCGTACAAGGCCCGCGAGGGAACGCGATCGGCCAGGACGGTCCTCACCGTGGGGGCGGTCTTCCTGGTGCTGGTGGAGCTGCTGATCCTGCGCGGTTCGCTCAACGTGTTCCTGCTGGTCTCCACCCTGCTGGTGGCGATCGCGCTGGTCCTGATGTACCTGCCCAGCGTCTCCGACTTCTTCCCGAAGATCGGACGCGAGTTGCGATGACGTCCGAGCCGGCCCTCTACGGCGAACCCGGCGTCGGCTGGACGGCGTTGCTCTGGGCACCGTTGTTCGCCGCCGCCGGGCTGCTCGCCGAGCTGGCGACCGGCGGCCCGGTCCACTGGCTCGCCTGGATCCTGGTCGCGGTGGGTCTGGTGGCGATCACCGTGCCGTGGGTCTACGCCCGCCGCCGGTATCTCTCGCTCGAAGTCACTCCCGACGGCTACCGGCAAGGCCGGGAAACCCTGGAGGCGGCGCGGATCACCGAGGTCATCGAGGACGAGGAGACGCCGATCGGATCGCGGGTGCTCGGCGGCGGCTGGACGATCCCCAAGAAGCACGGCGAGGTCGGGTTGAAGCTCGACGACGGTGTCTACGTCCGCGCCTGGGCCAAAGACCCGGACGCCCTCCGCGAGGCTCTTCGGGATTTGGTGCGTGCTCGCACCACAGAGTCATGAGAAACTGCTCACCGTGATCGACCTTCCTCAGCCGACCGGCGCCGATCTGTGGCCACCGGAGGACACCCGGCCGGCGGCCCGGCTGCACAAACCCCTGCGCGCTCTGGTGGGGGCCGTCGAGCTGATCCTCGCCGCGCTCGCGGTGTGGGGCGCCTTCGCGTGCTGGAAGGCCGGTGTCGTCCCGGTCGTGATCACCTACAACGAGACGACGACGCTGGAATCGCAGCGTTACTTCGGCGGTCCGCTCGCGGGCGCCATCGGGCTGAGCGTGCTGGCCGCGATCCTCGTCGTGGACGCGATCCGCCAGTTCCTGCTCGCCGTCCGGGCCAAGGGCCGCAAACCGAAAGATTAGTTGAGCCAGACGACGGCGGCGTTGACCGCGGTCGAGAACAGCAGCCACAGCAGATACGGCACGAGCAGCCAGGCCGCGAGCTTCGACCGGCGGGCGAACTCCATCATCGTGATGGGCACCACGAAGTCCAGGACGACGACGTCGGCCAGCGCCAGGACGTGTGCGCTGCCCGCGAAGAACAGCGGTGTCCACAGCAGAGTCAACAGCAGGCAGAGGCCGTAGAAGGCGAAGCCGCGCGTTTCGCCGTCGGTCCGCCAGTAGCACCAGCCCGCGACGGCGACCAGGAGGAGCAGCGCCGACCACACCGGGCCGTAGAGCCAGCCCGGCGGCGCCCACGACGGGCGGGCCAGCAGGTTCTGCGCTTCCGAGCGGGTGGCCACGGCGAGCGCGGCCACCGCCCCCACGATCGCGGACAGGGCGATGAATCCGGTCAGGGCCTGCCAGCGCAGGCGGCGGTGGTGGGTCGGCGGAGACGGCACCATGGACACGGGGATTCCTCCGCGAGGGTTTCGACGGGAGTGCTTCCCACCCTAGTGGGCCTGGTCACGCCGTGCCCGGAACCGCGACGCCTCGGCGGCGGGTGTCATCCGGGATTTGCGAGACTGGGGGCGTGACTACCGGAGTCGATCAGTCCAAGGCATGGTTCGAACGAGCGAAGGCCGCGGTCCCGGGCGGGGTGAACTCCCCGGTGCGGGCCTTCAACTCCGTCGGCGGCACCCCACGCTTCATGGTGCGCGGCGAGGGTCCGTATCTCTGGGACGCCGACGGCAACCGCTATGTCGATCTGGTCTCCTCGTGGGGGCCGATGATCCTCGGGCACGCGCATCCGGACGTCGTCGCCGCGGCGCGCGATGCCGCCGTCAACGGGCTGTCGTTCGGCACCCCGACGCGCGGTGAGGTCGAACTCGCCGAGGAGATCATCGGACGCGTGGAGCCGGTGGAGCAGGTCCGCCTGGTCAACTCCGGCACCGAAGCGACGATGAGCGCGATCCGGCTGGCCAGGGGCTTCACCGGCCGGGCGAAGATCATCAAGTTCGCGGGCTGCTACCACGGTCACGTCGACGCGCTGCTCGCCGAAGCGGGCTCCGGCGTCGCGACCCTCGGCCTCCCGACGTCGCCCGGCGTCACCGGTGCGCAGGCGGCCGACACGATCGTCCTGCCCTACAACGACCTCGACGCGGTCCGGAAGTCCTTTGTGGACAATCTGGAGTCGATCGCCGCGATCATCACCGAAGCCGCAGCCGGCAACATGGGTGCCATCGCCCCGGCCGAAGGCTTCAACGCCGGGCTCAAGGAGATCGCGCGCGAACACGGCGCGCTCCTGATCATGGACGAGGTGATGACCGGGTTCCGCGTCTCGAAGTCGGGCTGGTTCGGCCTCGACGGCGTCGCCGGCGACCTCTACACCTTCGGCAAGGTGATGTCCGGCGGGCTGCCCGCCGCGGCCTTCGGCGGCCGCGCCGACGTGATGGCGAAGCTGGCCCCGGGCGGGCCGGTGTACCAGGCCGGGACGCTTTCGGGGAACCCCGTCGCCGTCGCCGCCGGACTCGCGACGCTGCGCGCGGCCGACGACGCCGTGTACGCGGCCCTCGACGCCAACGCGAAGCGGCTCGGCGACCTGTTCGACCGGTCGCTGACCGAAGCGGGCGTCGCGCACACCGTGCAATACGCGGGCAACCTGGTCAGCGTGTTCTTCAGTGAGAACCCGGTGACGAACTACCCGGGCGCGCAGGCTTCGGAGACCTGGCGGTTCCCGGCGTTCTTCCACGCGCTGCTGGACAACGGCGTGTACGGGCCGCCGAGCGCGTACGAAGCCTGGTTCGTCAACGCGGCCATGGGCGACGCCGAATTCGAGATCATCTCCTCCGCGCTGCGCGTCGCGGCTCGCGCGGCGGCCGAGGCGGTCCAGGCGTGAGCGAGACGACGATCGTGCACCTGCTCCGCCACGGTGAGGTGCACAACCCGGACAAGATCCTGTACGGCCGCCTGCCCGGCTTCAAGCTCTCGGACCGCGGCCAGCGCCAGGCGCTGACCGTCGCCGAGGCCGTCGCGACGCACGACATCACGCACGTCGTCGCTTCGCCGCTTCAGCGCGCTCAGGAGACCGCGGCGCCGATCGCGGCCGCGCACCGGCTCGACGTCGCGACCGACGATCGGCTCATCGAGGCGGACAACCAGTTCGAGGGCGAGCGGGTCGCCGTCGGCGATGGCGCCCTTCGCCAGCCGAAGCACTGGCCGAAGCTGGTCAACCCGTTCCGGCCGTCGTGGGGTGAGCCGTACGTCGAGATCGCGCACCGCATGCTCGGCGCGATCCACCGGGCGCGGCGGGCGGCCGAGGGCCACGAGGCGCTGTGCGTCTCGCACCAGCTGCCGATCTGGACCGTACGGCGGTTCCTGGAGGCGAAGCGGCTCTGGCACGACCCGCGCAACCGGCAGTGCTCGCTCGCTTCGCTGACCAGCCTGGTCTTCGAGGGCGAGGAACTCGTGCGGATCGTCTACAGCGAGCCCGCCGGCACGACCGACCCGAAGGTGACGGGGGCATGAAACGCGCGCTGGCGGCCATGGCGGTGCTGCTGCTCGTCGTCACGGGCTGCACCACCGGCAAGGACGCCGTCGTCACCGGCGGCACGTTCAACTTCGTGTCGCCGGGCGGGAAGGTCGACATCACCTACGACGTCGCGGACCGCCAGCCGTCGCCGACGCTGTCCGGCGACGACCTGATGAACGAGGGCAAGCAGCTTTCGATCGCGGACTTCCCCGGCAAGGTCATCGTGCTGAACCTGTGGGGCCAGTGGTGCGGGCCGTGCCGCGTCGAGGCGCCGGAGATGCAGAAGGTCTACGACCATACCAAGGCGTCCGGCGTCCAGGTGGTCGGCATCGACCTGCGCGACAACGACCGTGCCCCGGCACAGGACTTCATGCGGGACCGGAAGCTGTCGTACCCGTCGATCTACGACCCGTCGGGGCGGACGCTGCTGCAGCTCTCGGGCTACCCGCGCAACATCATCCCGTCGACGATCGTGCTGGACAAACAGCACCGCGTCGCGGCGGTGTTCCTGCGGGACCTGCTGGCTTCGGACCTGCTGCCGGTCGTCCAGCGCCTGGCCGCCGAACCCGCCTGACCCCTCCCTCTCGCATTTCGTCCTCTGGATGCGGTCCTTGCACGGGCAACTACCGCATTCAGAGGACGAAACGCGATGGTCTGTCGGTCCGAGTGGTTATCCTCCTCGCCACGGCCGCCCGGAAGCGGCTCTGAACTGGGGAGAAGGAAATGACGACCGCTTCGGATGTGCCCAGATCCGGGCAGAGTGACGCCGAGGCCATGATCGCGGAGGCCAAGAAGGCCTTCTGGGTCATGGTCGGCGTGCTCGTGGTGCTCTGGCTGATCCAGATCTACAACGCGGTGGGCGGCTACAGCCTCATGTACGAGTACGGGACACGGGCGCGCGAGATCAGCTCGCTGCCGACAGTGCTCACCGCGCCGCTGCTGCACGCCAGCTGGGGGCACATCGAGTTCAACTCGGGGCCGCTGTTCATCTTCGGGTTCCTCGCGGCGTATCGCGGGGTGAAGAAGTTCCTCAGCGTCACGGTGCTGATCGCGGTGCTGAGCGGGCTCGGCGCCTGGACGCTCCACGACTCCGGCACGGTCGGCGTCGGCGCGAGTGGCCTGGTCATGGGGTACTTCGGGTACGTCCTGGTGCGCGGGATCTTCGACCGGCACAAGATCGACATCGTCATCGGGCTGGTGATGGCGCTGTGCTTCGCCTACCAGTTCGCCGGCCTGTTCCCGCAGGACGCGAGAGTCAGCTGGCAGGCGCACCTCTTCGGGTTCCTCGGCGGCCTGATCGGCGGCTGGGTGTTCCGGGACCGCCGTCCCAAGCCCGAGGTCACCGCGCCCGCGTTCCCCACCATCCCGCTCACCCCGCCCGACTCCCCCAAGTAGAGCGTTTCGTCCTCTGGATGCGGTCCTTGCGCGTGCAACTACCGCATCCAGAGGACGAAATGCGGGAAACGACGACGGGACCAACGTCCTGACCGGGTGCGACGTAGGTCCCGTTGAGGGCGCCCCGGCGTTTTCACTCCGACCACACTGCCTACGCTCAGCCGGGTGAACTCCGTTACCGAGCTGGCCTTGACCGGGCCACTGCTGCTCGCAGCGGGTGTCGCGCTGCTGGCCGGGACGATCTCCTTCGCGTCGCCGTGCGTCGTGCCGCTGGTGCCCGGGTATCTCGCGTACCTGGCGGCGCTGGTCGGCGCGGACGCCCCCGCGGTCAGCGCCGACGAGGAGCGCAAGAAGGGCCGGTTCGCCGTCGTCGGCGCGGCGGCCCTGTTCGTGCTGGGGTTCACCGTCGTCTTCGTGGTGACGCTGGGGACGCTGGTGTGGATCGCCGACGCCGTCGCGGTCAACATGGAACTCCTCCAGCGCCTCGGCGGCGTGCTGACGATCGCGATGGCGCTGGTCTTCATCGGCTGGATCCCCGGCCTGCAGCGCGAGTTCCGCTCGCATCACGTGCCGCGCGGCGGACTGTGGGGCGCGCCGGTGCTCGGCGCGGTGTTCGGGCTCGGCTGGACGCCGTGCATCGGGCCGACGCTGTCCGCGGTCATCTCCATGGCCAGCGCCACCGGCGGGGCGGCGGCGCGCGGGTACGTGCTGATCCTGGTCTACTGCCTCGGCCTCGGCCTGCCCTTCCTGCTCATCGCGTTCGGCACCCGCTGGGCCGTCCGCGCCACCGACTGGCTGCGCCGCCACGGCCGTCAGGTGCAGGTCTTCGGCGGCGTCCTGCTGCTGATCGTCGGCCTGCTGCTGGTGACCGGCCTGTGGGGCGACATGACCGGCTGGATCCGGAACACCCTCGTGACCGACATCAGGCTGCCCTTGTGACCACCGAATACCGTCCGACGCCGCTGAAGCGGGTCCTCTCGTTCCTGCGCAACACCTGGCGCGGGCTGACGTCGATGCGCACCGCGCTGGTGCTGCTGTTCCTGCTCGCGCTGGCCGCGATGCCCGGCGCCCTGCTGCCGCAGCGGAACCTCAACGCCGCCAAGACCGACGAGTACATCGCCGCGCACGGCTGGTGGGGCGAACTGCTCGACCGCACGCAGTTCTTCGAGGTCTACGGCAGCGTCTGGTTCTCGGCGATCTACATCCTGCTGATGGTCTCGCTCATCGGCTGTCTCGCGCCGCGCAGCTTCGAATACGCGAAGGCGATGCGCGCGAAGCCGGTGATCACGCCGCGCAAGCTCTCGCGGATGCCGCATCACGTGTCCACCACGACCGACCGGACCGCCGAGACGGTCATGAAGGACACTCACGAGCTCCTCAAGGGCTGGCGCCGTGTCGAGCGCGAAGAGGCCGACGGTGTCCGAAGCATCTCCGCCGAACGCGGGTACCTCCGCGAGACCGGCAACCTCGTCTTCCACTTCGGCATGCTCGGCCTGATCGTCTTCTTCGCCCTCGGCAAGCTCTTCGGCTACGAGGGCCAGGTCATCGTCCAGGCCGACAACAGCCAGTGGTGCAACGCCGGCATCCTCGGCTACGACACCTTCAACGCCGGGCTGCGCGTCGACGGCACCGACCTCAACCCCTTCTGCATCCGGCTGAAGGACTTCGAGGCGCGCTACACCGCGACCGGGCAAGCGAACTACTACCACTCCAACATGGAGTACCAGTCCGGCGAAGACCTGAAGACCGGCGCGTGGAAGCCGTACGGGCTCGAGGTCAACTCGCCGCTGCGCACCGCGGGCGACCGCGTCTACCTGCTGAACTTCGGCTACTCGCCGAAGTTCACGGTGACCTTCCCCGACGGCACCGTGCGCACCAACATCACGCCGTGGCGTCCCGCCGACGAGCCGACGAAGCTCTCCGAAGGCGCGACGAAGATCGACCAGCCGGGCATCACCGACCCGATCGAACGCCGCACCCGTCAGCTCGCGATCACCGGCCTCCTCGCGCCGACCGCGTTCATGCACGGCAACGTGCTGACGTCGTCGCGGCCCGAAGCGAACAAACCGGCGGTGGCGGTCGACATCTACCGCGGCGACCTCGGCCTCGACGCCGGACGAGGGCAGTCGATCTTCCAGATCGACCAATCGCTCGTCGAGGACGGCAGGCTCAAGAAGCTCACCCGGCAGAACCTGGACCAGGGGCAGGAGACCGTGCTGGACGACGGCACGAAGGTCCGCTTCGACGGCGTCCAGGAATGGGTCGCCATCCAGGTCTCGCACGATCCCGTGCAGGGCTGGGTACTGGTCTGCGCGGTCGCGATGCTGATCGGGCTGGCCGGATCGTTGCTGGTCAAACGGCGCCGGGTCTGGGTCCGGGTGACCCCGGCCCGCGAAGGTGAGACGGGTACCGTGATCGAGGTCGCCGGGCTGGCGCGCACCGATCAGGCGGGCTACGGAGAAGAGTTCCAGCGGATCAGCGGCAAGCTGGTCCAGGGGCAGAGAGGCAACTAGAGGTCATGCCGATCAACGAGACGCTGTCCCAGTACAGCGACTACTCCTACACCACCGCGACGGCGATCTACGTCCTCGCGCTGATGTTCGCGCTCATCGAGCAGGGCTTCGGGGCGAAGGGCCGCCTGGCGGCGGAGCGCTCCAAGCAGAAGGCCCGCGAACTGGTCGGCGCCGGCGGTCCGTCGGTGACCGGGGTGACGGCGGTGGCACCCGCCGAGCCGCCGCGCGAGATCGGCCGCCCCGAGCGCATCGGCCGCATGGGCGCCGCGCTGCTGGTGCTCGCCGCGCTGCTGCACCTTGCCGCGATCGTGCTGCGCGGGTTCGCCGTGCACCGCGCGCCGTGGGGCAACATGTACGAGTACGGCATGGCCACGACCTTCATCGCGGTCCTGACCTGGATCGTCATCCTGCGGAAGTTCCCGGTCCGCCACCTCACCGGCTTCCTGCTCACGCCGGTCGTGATCCTGATGTTCATCAACGGCACGATGCTGTACACGACGGCCGCGCCGGTGCAGCCCGCGCTCCAGTCGTACTGGCTGATCATCCACGTCTCCGCCGCCATCATCGGCTCGGGTGTCTTCCTGGTCCCCGGCGTCGCGAGCGTCCTTTACCTCTTCCGCTCCGCCCACGACGACAACCCGGCCAAGTTCCCCAAGTTCGGCCCGAAGCTGCCGACCGCGGACGTGCTCGACCGCATCGCCTACCGCACGACCATCTTCGCGTTCCCCGTCTTCACCTTCGGCGTGCTGTGCGGCGCCGTCTGGGCCGAAGCGGCCTGGGGCCGGTTCTGGGGATGGGACCCGAAGGAGACCGTCGCGTTCGTCGCGTGGGTCATCTACGCGGCGTACCTGCACTCCCGCGCGACCGCGGGCTGGCGGGGCAAGCGGGCGGCGATCATCAACGTCGTCGGTTTCTCCGCGACGGTGTTCAACCTGTTCTTCGTGAACCTGGTGACTTCCGGTCTGCACTCCTACGCCGGGGGCTGACCGTCGCCGCTGCACGCGAGCCGACTACCGTCAATACTGAGGTAACGGGGGAAGACGTGCGCGGAGGAGGAATTCAGCGGTGACCGGACCCAGCGAAGAATCGGCTCCTGGCCACCCCGAACCCACCGAGAGCGCCCAGCCCTCGGAGTTGTTCTCCGAGGACCGGACGGATTCGGCGCCGCATCCGCCCGCGAGCGCCTTCGAGGCCGAGCCGACCCAGGTCGTCCAGCCCCAGTATCCGCAGCAGCAGGGGCAGTACGCGCAGCAGCAGCCCGCTCAGCAACCGCCGCTGCCGCAGCCGTCGCACGGGCAGTACCAGCAGCCCTACGACCAGAACCTGCCGCCGTTGCAGCCGCAGCAGGTCCAGCAGCCGGCCGCCCAGTACCCGCCTCAGCAGCAGCAATACGCGCCTCAGCAGCAGCCGGTCCCGGGGCTCCCGCAGCCACAGGGCAGGCACGCGTTGCCGGACGAGCTCGCCACCGCGAGCCTGGTCAAACCGCAGAAGCGCAAGCCGCAGTCGGGATGGCGCAAGGCGCTATATGTGGGCACGGGCAAGCTCATCAACCCGGGGGAGAGCCCGGCCGACACCCGCAAGCGCGAGCTGATCGCGCAGATCAACCAGCCGCTGCGCGGGTGCTACAAGATCGCGATGCTGAGCCTCAAGGGCGGCGTCGGCAAGACCACCACGACGACCACGCTGGGCTCGACGTTCGCGTCGCTGCGCGGTGACCGGGTCGTCGCCGTCGACGCGAACCCGGACCGGGGGACGCTGTCGCAGAAGATCCCGATCGAGACCACCGCGACCGTCCGCCACCTGCTGCGCGACGCGGACAAGATCACCAGGTACAGCGACGTCCGTTCGTACACGTCGCAGGGCGGGAGCAGGCTGGAGATCCTCGCCAGCGAGCAGGATCCGGCGGTTTCGGAGGCGTTCTCCGAGGACGACTACCGGCGCACGGTCAACCTGCTGGAGCACTTCTACAACATCGTGCTCACCGACTGCGGGACCGGTTTGATGCACTCGGCGATGAAGGGCGTCCTGGACGTCGCGGACGCGCTGGTGGTGGTCTCGTCGGGCTCCGTCGACGGCGCGCGCAGTGCTTCGGCCACCCTCGACTGGCTGGAGGCGCACGGCTACGGCGACCTGGTCAAACGGTCCGTCGCGGTGATCAACTCGGTGCGGCCGAAGGGCGGCTCCGTCGACCTCGACAAGCTCTCCGCGCACTTCGGCGCGCGGGTCCGCTCGGTCTGCCGCATCCCGTTCGACCCGCACCTGGAAGAGGGCGCCGAGATCGAACTGGACCGCCTCGACGCCGACACCCGGCTGGCCCTGCTGGAACTGGCCGCCACCGTCGCCGACGGCTTCGGTGGCCAGCAGTACCAGCCGATCCAGCCCTAGTTTTTACTCTTTGTCTTCGTCTTTACCCTTGCGCTGTTGCTCGCCGAGCTTGCGCAGGAAGTCGGGGTCGTCGTCCGGGGCCAGCGTCGGCCGCGACGAGGGCACGCCGACGCGCTCGATCCCGAACGCGCGCCACAAGACCACGGCGACGGTGAGCGCTCCGATGGCCGCGAGCAGATAGATCATGCTCGGTCCCTTTCCGCGTGGAGGACGTTGCTCAGTCCCACGAGGCTAGCCTCTTTGCCGCGCGCGGGGGGACCCACGGATACCCCAATGTGACGAAGGGCCGTCTTGAGCCCTTCGTCACCGGAGTCCCGTTTGGGAGAAATGCCTGTTCAGACCTTGCGAGCGGGTTCGCTGGCGTCGGTGGTGAGCTCGGCGAGGAGCTCGTTCACTTCGGCCTCACGGAACCGGCGGTGCCCGCCGGGAGTGCGGATCGAGCCGATCCGGCCCGCGGTCGCCCATCGGGTCACGGTCTTGGGGTCAACCCGGAACAGGGCCGCCACTTCACCGGGGGTGAGCAACCTTCCGCCCATGGTCGCGGTCATTTTCCGCCTCCTTCACGGCTTCACTGCTAAACCGGAGGCGGGCACAGTGCCCGTCGTGCCGGGTAGCCAACACGGCAATCGTTGCATCTCACCCGTCAGGTACTCGAACGGTTGTCCAACAGTAAAGAGCCCTTAAAGGTCAAAACCGACAACCGCGACATGGGTCTCCGGGCCCCGAGGACTTGTCACAGATGTACGAAAACGCGCCCTGATCTCCCGAATCGGGCCCCGGCCCCTAAGGTGTAGCGGTGGACCAGGTGGATCGGAAGATCATCGCGGCATTGCGGGAGAACGGGCGGGCTACCTACGCCGACCTCGGCCGGTCTGTCGGGCTCTCGGCGTCGTCAGTGCACGAACGGGTCGGCAAACTCGAGGCCGCCGGCGTGATCACCGGCTACCACGCCATGGTCGATCCCAGCACCGTCGGACTCGGGGTGACGGCGCTCGTCGGCATCCACCCCACCGACACCGCGACCGACGAGGACGTGGCGGCCGCGCTCGCGGCGCTGGACGAGGTCGAAAGCTGCTACGCCGTCGCGGGTGACGAGGCCTTCGTGGTCAAGGTGCGCGTGGCGACCGTCGACGATCTGGAGCGGTCGCTCAACCGGCTGCGGCGGATCCCCGGCGTCGGCCGGACGAACACCACCGTCGTGCTCTCCACCCGTTTCGAAGGGCGGCCCAACAACGCGGGCCTGGAGGACGAGCGGAACGGCAACGCGTAGCCTGCGTTGATGTGAGCGACAATCACCTGCCCCGAGACCTGACGTTGTACTTGCTGGCCAGGTTCGCCCTGGTCGGGGTCATCGGCGGCGGGCTGCTGCTGGCCAACGTCCCGCTGCTGGTGGCGCTGCTCGTCGGGCTGCTCGTCGGGTTGCCGCTGGGCATGCTGCTGTTCCGCTCGCTGAACGCGCGCGTGACCGCCGGGCTCGCCCGCCGCAACGAAAAGCGCGCTCGCGCCCGTGCCGAACTGCGCTCCCAGCTGCGTGGCGACCGAGCGGACGGGACGGCGTGAGCCGGCTTCACAGCCGCAGCTGGGTCCGCGAAGCCGTCCGCATCATCGAGGCCGACGCGAACCGCAGCGCCGACACGCACCTCCACGTCTTCCCGTTGCCCGCGGACTGGGGCATCGACCTGTACCTGAAGGACGAGTCCGTCCACCCGACCGGCTCGCTCAAGCACCGGCTCGCGCGTTCGCTGTTCCTGTACGGCCTGGTGAACGGTCAGATCGGGCAGGACACCGTGCTCGTGGAGGCGTCCAGCGGCTCGACGGCGGTTTCGGAGGCGTACTTCGCGCGGATGCTCGGCCTGCGGTTCATCACCGTGGTGCCGCGCAGCACCTCGCCGGAGAAGATCGCGCTCATCGAGTTCTACGGCGGCGAATGCCACTACGTCGACCGCGCGCCGGACATGTACCCGGAGGCCGAGCGGCTCGCTTCGGAGTGCAACGGCCACTACCTCGACCAGTTCACCTACGCCGAGCGCGCGACGGACTGGCGCGGGAACAACAACATCGCCGAATCGGTGTACGCGCAGATGCAGTCCGAGCGGCACCCCGTGCCGACGTGGATCGTGGTCGGCGCCGGAACCGGCGGCACGAGCGCGACCTTCGGCCGCTACGTGCGCTACAAGCGGCACACCACGAAGATCGCCGTCGTCGACCCGGAGAACTCGTCGTTCTACGGCGCCTGGGAGACCGGCGCGCTCGACTACGCGACCGGCATGCCGTCGCGGATCGAGGGAATCGGGCGGCCGCGCGTCGAGCCGTCGTTCGTGCCGGGCGTGATCGACGAGATGCTGCAAGTGCCGGACGCCGCTTCGCTCGCGGCGATCCGCGTGCTGCGTGAGCGGACCGGGCACTGGGCGGGCGGCTCGACCGGCACGAACCTCTTCGGCGCGTTCACGCTGATCTCGCGGATGGTCTCGGAAGGTCAGGCGGGCAGCGTCGTCACGCTGCTGTGCGACGGCGGCGAGCGGTACGCGAACACGTACTACGACGACGCGTGGCTGGCGCAGAAGAACATCGACATCGAGCCCTACCTGGAGAAGTACCGGGAGTTCCTGGTGAGCGGGAAGCTCGCTCCGGAGGCTTGAGATCCGCGGCCGGCTGTCCGGTGCGGGTGGGCGTTGCAGCTCCGCCTGGCCGCTCGACGTGGCCGGTGAGTGCGTGAGGGGGTGTGTGGAAATAGGGACGTTCAACGTCCCTGTTTCCACACACCCCACGTCTCCTCGGCTGCCCGGCCGGGACAGTGTTGATTTATTGTAGTCCAAAGCACCCAAATCCA
>NZ_JBHXJK010000043.1:51858-52316 GCF_042723255.1 Amycolatopsis thailandensis | reverse complement strand
CCGGCCCTCTCGCGGGGGGGGTTTTGGGGGGTGGGGGTGGTGTTTAATGCGGCCCCCAACCCCCCCTTTATCCAACCCCCCCCACGTCTCCTCGGCTGCCCGGCCGGGACTGTGTGGATTTCTGCTCGTCCAACGCACCGAAATCCACACAGTCGGCGTCCTGATTCTGGCGTCGGGCAGGGCTTACCCCAAGATCGCGGGATCACCAAAGGAGCGGGGGACCTTTGCTATCGCCGGTGCCACCAGTTGTGGTCGGGCTCTCCCGCGGCAGGCACAGGTAGTGGGTCGAAGCGGGAAAACTCAAGGAATGAATGGACCATTCACGCCTCCTCGCGCGCCCGACCCGACGTGGGCTGAAGGGGCCCTTCACCGCGTCAGAAGCAAAGAAGGGGGGCGGAACCGCCCAGCAAGCCGGTGAGAGGCGCGACAGACACGCCCTATAAGACCAGGGAGGCCCA